>CAYQUY010000285.1:0-3789 GCA_964420755.1 uncultured Anaerolineaceae bacterium | reverse complement strand
TCCTTGCTGTGCCGGCCGCCGTCCTCGGCGGCCGGTGGATGCATCGCCGGCACAGACCCCCCCGCCGGGGACTGCGGGGGGAGCGGGGGGCGCGTTGACTCTCGGCGTGCCGGAGTGCTACACTATCCGAAGGGGAAGCGCTCCGGCATCGGCAGGGCTGACTCACCTCAGTCGCCGGACCCGGGGGCTGGATCAACAGGTCTTGTCCCGGGTTGCTGCTCTCTCCCGCCGAGGCTGCATCGCGGTCGTCGAGAGCCGACGGTCAGTCTACTGACCGGTTCTCACTGCGTCTGTCCAGACTGAAGGGGGCGCCCTTACACCGATTCCGGCGTTGTGGTGATGGATCGGACCCCTCAGGTCGGCGGGGAGCTCAGTCCTCTCCCTGCCTCGAGTTCTGCGTTCGTAGGCTGAAGGTCAGGCGAAGCGTATGCCCGGAAAGCCGAGGATCCTGATCGTCGATGACGACATCACGGTCCTCAACCTGCTGGAGCTCAGCCTCCGAAAGGACGGGTTTGAGGTCCTCAAAGCCACCTCGGGCCTGGCAGGCCTCAAGATCGCCTACGATGCCCATCCGGACGCCATTGTCCTCGATGTCATGATGCCGGGGATGAATGGGCTGGAGGTCTGTCGGCGGCTGCGCGAGATGACAGACGCTGCCATTCTGGTGCTAAGCGCCAAGGGGCAGACCGAGGACATCGTGCGCGCGCTGCAGACGGGGGCCGACGACTACATGGTCAAGCCCTGCGTCTATGCGGAGCTCTTTGCTCGCCTGACCGCCTGCCTGCGGCGGCGGGCCAGCAGCCAGCCACCTGAAGTGGTCCAGACGTCGGGTGAGACGCTGTGGCTGACCGATCCCCCGCGACATCTGGTCTTCGTCGACGGTCGGGCCGTGCAGTTGACCCCAAAGGAGTTCAGCGTCCTACAATATATGGCTCGGCATTCGGGACGGGTACTGGGCGCGGATGCGATCCTGGCCAACGTGTGGGGGCCCGAGTACGTCGGCGAGCACCAACTCCTCAAACAGTTCATCTATCGTTTGCGGACCAAGCTCGAACCGGATCCGAGGCGGCCCCGCCGCATCCTGACCGTGCGCGGCTCGGGCTATGTGCTGGAAACCGCACCCTAGCGACCCCTCAGGCACCTGAGCGGTCGCTCTCTCGGACTGTGAACGCGGACGTCGCTAGGCGGCTGGTCACATGCGCACGGAGGAGCTCTTGACGGTCGGCGGAGGGGACGAGCCTGGCCTAGCGGAGGGGGCTCTGCCGTTGGAGCGCGGCCTGATGCAGAGATCGGACCTGCGAAGTATCCGGCTGTCCCGAATGCCTGGGGGCTCATCTCCGGGACGTGCACTGGGATGCTTGCAGGCGCGAACCTGTTACGGTTCGTGCTCAAACGCGCCCAAGTCGGGCGCCGCACCGAGAGGGACCGGGCGGTCGTCGAAATCCCGCGTGTATCCGAGGTCTGCTCCGCAGTCAATGGCGGGGCTCCCCGACTGCAGATGAAAGTCGCCCCCCGCCAGATCGACGAACAGGGGGTCGGCCAGCAACTCTCCTGGGCCCAGATCGTAATCTAGCCTTACCCCGCCGATAAGCTGGTAGATATTGTTCTCGTGGGTGAAGCCGGAGCTGTAGGAGACTCTCTGGAGGCCTCCCCACTGGCCCGAGCCTCTCTCGACCCAGATGACATTGTTGCGCACCAAGACCGTGGCCGAGGTCGGCTCCGCTGAGAAGCCAATTACCTCGTAGCCCTGGTTGCCCGTCGCGGTCTCGACGATCGTGTTGTGTTCGACCCTGAAGTTCGCCACGCTGCTGGCGAAGCTGCCGCTCAGATGCACGTAGAGGAAGGATCCGTTGTTCACAGAGACATTGTAGGCCACGACAACATCTTCGGCTGAACCTCCGCCCACCTCCATGAATCCTTCGGACGTGGTCGCCCAGTTGTGATGGCAGTAGTTGCGATCTGCGCTGCCGAAGAGCTCTATCGCCCCGCCATCAACCCCCCAGTCGTAGCTCGAGGCCCTGCAGTTGACCATCCTGTTGTAGGAGACCTCGTTGTCGGAGCCGTTGAGGAGGATCCCAATGGCCCCGTAATCGTCGTTCCCGCCCTGGGTGTTGACGACCATGTGGAGATCGTGCAGGTAGTTGCCGGTGGCAAGGTTGTGCTGGCCTCCGATCTCGATTCCGACGCCGACATCGGTGGCCTCAATGTCCCGGATCACATTGTGATCCGAGCCGGCTGAAACGTAGACACCTCCCGAGTAGGCGCCCTGGACGAGGAAACCCTCGACGATCACCCAGTCGGCTCGCACCTCGATCGGGCATCTGCTGCCCGCCCCCCCTGGATTGGTGAACACCGGTCTCGGGCCGGTCCCATAGGCCGTGAAGGTGATGGGGTTGCCGGACGCCCCCGAATCATCGATTACCAGACCTCCGGACCAGGTGCCACCCCGTCGGAAGGAAACCGTATCGCCGGGGAGGAAGTTCGTGGCCATGACCCGAGAGAGAGTCCGCCAGGGGCTGTCGATTGTCCCCGGGTTGGCATCGTCCCCGTCGGGGGACACATGGTACAGTCGCAACCGGCCCCCTGTCGGCGACGGTGAGGGTTGGGAGGCCGTCGGTGTGCCGGTAGGCCTGGCCGTCGAGGTGGGAGTACGAGATGGTGTTGCGGTGGACGTTGGTGCGCCGGTCTGCGTGGCCGTCGAGGTGGGAGTACGAGATGGTGTTGCGGTGGACGTTGGTGCGCCGGTCTGCGTGGCCGTCGACGTGGCAGTGCGATCTGATGTCGGCGTGGATGCCGCTGAGGCGACGGGTGTGGCAGCCGAAGTGCTGGCGGGCGGAGGGCTTGACGGAGGCAGAAGCGCCGTCGACGTGTACGAGGGGACCGAACCCTGCTCATCCGTCGCCCCGGAGGAAGCACCTCCCAAGGTGGCATCCTCGGGGAGCTGCGTGCCAGTGGGCGGATATGTTTGGGCAATTGAAACGCTGGCTTCGCCCGGACGGACCAGGTGCCTGATGAAGCGGATGCTTTCTTGCCGCAAGGATTCGAGCGAAATGGTGGGAAGGGAGGGGTTGATCCGATCCAGAGGTATGTTCGCGCCCTGCATCGGGACCGCGAGGAAGAGCGCCACGCAGACAAGGGCCGCAAGGGCCCACGCGAGAAGTCTCTCTAGATTACCGCCTGGCTTTGGCGCCGATGGTTCCTTCACGCTCGCTTCTACGGCCTCGTCGGGTGAACGGTCTCTCTTGAGGGGACATCTCTACTGATGCTGAGCTCGCACGTCGACAACCCGTTCCATCCTCGCTAGAATGTCGCCGCCTCCCTCTCCGGTGACGATCTCGCCTCGACTGGCCATGGCGGCCCCATTCTAGCCGATCCTTGTGCCCCAGGAAGCGTCCTTTTGGTACCTGCGAGGACACGGAGCGTTCTCAGCAGGTGGGCTCTGGCCACGGTTCTGCCGCCGATCCGGGGAAGCCTCCTGCCCGATCCGGGGTTGATGAAGGTCCTCGGCCGTGAAGGCTCGAGCCAGGCGCGTCATCCTCTGCTCTGACCGCCGGAGGAAGACGGTCGAGCGGCCATTGTCCCGCATTGGGGCGACGCGGACGACGCCCTCTTGAGGGCTCGGCGGCCGAACGTCTGGTCAAACTCCGTTGACCTGCCGTTGACCTTCTGCTGACCCAACCCTCCTAGCATGGAGAATGCCGGAGGGAGATGCCGCGCGGGCCGGGTTCGCCGTGGCGCACTCCCCACTGAAAGAAGGACAAGATCGAATTGGCAGCGCGTGATCGCGTG
>CAYQUY010000284.1:0-3809 GCA_964420755.1 uncultured Anaerolineaceae bacterium | reverse complement strand
GTCATATTCGCCATCGTCTTGGCAGGGGTATTCCTCTGGATCAGTGGGGTCGTCTCTCAGTGGATCTTGGCCGACATTGCCCAGGACGCACTCTTGCGCTTGCGAACCGATCTCTTCGCCCACATCCAGACCCTCTCCATGAACTTCTTTGATCGGAGGCCGATTGGGGAGCTGATGAGCCGGGTGACGAACGACACCCAGGTGATCGAGCAGTTCCTCAGTGTCGGCTTCCTCCAGACCGGCCAGTCGGTGATGACCATTGTCGTCACCACCATCCTGATGATCGCTATCAACCCCGTCCTCACCCTCTTCTCATTCCTGGTGGTAGCTGCGCTCCTCGGCTTTTCTACCCTCATCACCAAGGTCTCCTGCCCGGCGTTCATCCTGCTCCAGAAGCGGACCTCTGATCTCAATGGCTACGCAGAGGAGTGGCTTTCTGGCCAAAAGACCGTGATTGCGAACTCCCAGCAGGCAACCACGAGCAGAGCGTTCGCCCGGATGAGCGACCGGGTCGCCGGTGTTGGTGAGCGGGCTCAGTTTACCGCACTGGTGAGCCAGCCCGTCTCGCTCATCTTCTCCACGCCGACGACCAGGGCCACGTCCAGCTGGCCCGAGGCAACCGCAGCCAGGCCGGCGCGGAAGGCTGCCCCGCCCGAACCGCAGGCGGCTTCGACCTTGTAGGCCTCGATCCCCCGCAGGCCGCACCAGTCAGCGATCTGCGCGCCCAGATTGAGCTGTCCTCCATCGCTGCCCGTGGCGGCAAGCATGTTCGCGACGATTAGGCTGTCGACGCGCTCAACCCCGGCGTCCTCCAGTGCCGGACGGATCGCTTCCCCGGCGAGGTCGATGATCGAGCGGTCCCAGTGCTCGTCGATCGGAGTAAGCCCGACGCCCAGGATGGCCACCTCACGCATAGACGCGCCTCAAGGACGGCGTCAGCGGCCAACAGCGAAGCGCGAGTTGGGGCATCGTATTCAGGAGCGGGTGAGGAGAGGGCGGAACTTGTAGCCGTAGATGAGCATGCCCCGCTCTCCGTCCTCCCGCAGCTTGCGGGTGACCATCTCGACGGGCATGCCGATCTCGACCGGTTGGTCCCCGAGGTCCGTCAGCTGGGCGGTGACCATCGGTCCCTCTTCCAGCCGAACCAGGGCCACCGTGTAAGGGGCGTTCTCTTCGTGGCCGGCGGGAGGATCCATAACGGTGGTGTAGGAGAACACCTCACCCCGGCCGCTGAACTGGTACTGGATTTGGGCTTCCTGCCCACAATCCGGGCAGATATCCCGTGGGGGGAAGATCTTCACCTGGCAATGCGGACATACCTCTCCGACGAGAGCGTAGCGCTGTTGCCGCAGTCTCCAGTGACGTGAAACCTCCATGCCACACCTCAATCCGTAGTCTGCCTAACGTCAGCTTCCCCCGAAGTGCGCCCAGTCTAGGGCGCAGGGACTCTCAGGAACTATCAGAAGCCTCTCAAGAGACCCTGGATAGGACATGGGTAACGGCCGTGGCGGCCGCCCCACCCAGACACTGCGCCATGCCGACCTTGGCCTCTGGGACCTGGGCCTCCCCCGCCCGGCCCTGGAGCTGCAGGACAATCTCCGCCACCTGGTACACCCCGGTGGCAGCCCCCGGCTCCCCGCGGGCCTTGGAACCACCAAAGGTGCTGATGGGGATGCGCCCGCCGCGGGCGATGGCCCCTTCGGCCGCCAGGCGCCATCCCTGCCCCCGAGCGGCGAAGCCTGCGGCCTCGAGCGAGAGCGCGGCGTAGATCGAGAAGATGTCGTGCAGCTCGAACAGATCGATGTCGTCCGGCGTGACATCCGACTGGGCGTAAGCCCGCTGAACGGATTCGGCCGCGGCTGTCAGGGCCAATGGGTCAGGCTGGTCATGCAGCGCCAGCGCGGTGACCGAGACAGTCGAGGCGGCGACCCGGACCCTGGGTCTCGGATCTGTGCGCGGAGCGGCGCTTTCCGCCGTCAGCACCAGGGCGGCGGCGCCGTCTGCCACCGTCGAGGCGTCCAGCAGGTTGACGGGATCGCTCACCATCGGGGCATTGCGGTAGTCCTCGAGCCGGATCGCTCGACGGTACATGGCGAGCGGATTGGCGACGGCGTTCGCATGCGCATTGAGGCTGAACCCGGCGAGCCCGTCACGGGGAACCTGGCCCTCGTGCAGGTAGCGGCGCATCAGGAGCGCCGCCTGGGCCGCCGGGGTCATCCCTTGCACGGCTTCGAAGTCGGCATCGCCGGAGGTGGCCAGGGCGGCCTCCACCGAGGGACCGATGCGGTCCGTCACCTTCTCCACGCCGACGACCAGAGCGGTGTCGATGGCTCCGGAGGCCAGCGCCAGGCACGCCTGATGCAGGGCAACGCCGCCGGAAGCACCGGCGGCCTCGAGAGAATAGGCTTCAATGCCGCGCAGTCCGGCGAAATCGGCCAGCAGCACTCCCAGGTGTGTCTGTGAGGAAAGGGAGGGGGCGAGCATGTTCCCGACAAAGAGGGCGTCGGGCGCCAGCCCGCCGGCATCGGCGCGGGCGGCGGTGATCGCCTCAAGCGCAATCTGCCGGAGCGACTTCTCCCAGTGCTCCCCGACGGGCGTCAGGCCGACGCCGGCGATGGTGATTGTGGGAAGTGGGCGAGGCTTTGGGTTCATGCTTACTTCATGACCAGCTTGCCGCGAAAGCGGGCGTAAGTGGCATAGTCGATTTCCGTCCGTCGGGCGATGTAGTCCTGCGTCAGGGGAGCCAGGTTACGTCGCTCGGGAAGCAGCTTCGTCGTCCGCAGGCAGAACGCATCTGAGCCAGCGCCGGACCCGAAGGAGACGATCAGGATCCGCTGATCGGGAGCGGCGGCATCCAGAACGGCTGTCAAGCCGAGAAGGGCCGATCCGGCATAGGTGTTGCCGATGACCTCGACCAGCAAACCGGTCTCGACCTGTTGCGGCTTGAAGCCCAGGGTCTTCGCCACCCGCTGCGGAAACTTCGTGTTGGGTTGGTGGAAGACGGCGTAGGCGTAGTCCGTCGGCTTGGTGCCCGTAGCCTCCATCAAGGCTTGGGCGGCTGCGGTGATGTGTTTGAAGTAGGCCGGTTCGCCAGTGAAGCGTTGGCCGTGCTCGGGATACTTCTCCTCGGCGCGCCGCCAGAAGTCAGGTGTGTCCGTCACAAAGGAGTAGGAGCCCTCGATGACGGCCAGCGACTCTTCGGCAGCCCCCAGGATATTCGCGGCGCCGCCGGCGCCCGCCGTGTACTCGAGCGCGTCCCCCGGGCGGCCCTGGGCGGTATCCATGCCGATGGCGAGCGCATACTTCGCCATCCCTGACCCCACCAGGCCGATTGCTGCCTGGATGGCCTCCGTTCCCGCCTTGCAGGCGAACTCCAGGTCGGCGGCCTGCGTGTAGGGAACGGCGCCGATCGCCTCGGCGACGATGGTGGAGGTGGGTTTCACGGCGTACGGGTGCGACTCGGAGCCCACCCAGACGGCTCGAAGCTCGCTCGGTTCGATTCCCGCCCGGGCCAGCGCGTTCCGGGCGGCTTCGATCGACATGGTGGCCACATCTTCGTCCAGGCCAGGAACGGCCTTCTCCTTGACCGGCACCCCACCGTCGTCGGTCTTCCAGAGGCGAGCGACCTCCCTAGCAGGCAGGCGATAGCGCGGGATGTATGCCCCGTAGCCGATAATGCCGACGTCTTTCGTCGGCTTGAGCATTCCTCTTGGCTGATGATCGGTCATGCTTTCACTCCCAACTCACCGGGATCGTGCTGCCTCGAGCTCGGTGCGGAAAGTCGGTGCATTTCATCAAACCCCCACCCC
>CAYQUY010000283.1:0-3817 GCA_964420755.1 uncultured Anaerolineaceae bacterium | reverse complement strand
GGGCCGGGTTCGACTCTATCTACGCTGAACCGGGGATTCCGTCGCGTGCAGGCTGATGCAGCCTAAGGCCGCCGAACGCCGAAACCCTGGGCCTCCCCCGCCGCCTTCTCCCATGTGGTTTCCACGTCTGACACGCGGGCGTTGCGAGGGCCTCGCTCCAGGGCGGCCAGAAGGCGCTCGAGCGCCGGCGCCGGACCCTCGGCCAAGACCTCGACGCTCCCGTCCGGCAAGTTCCGGACCCATCCCGTCAGCCTGAGAAGCTGGGCCTCGTCCACGACGAAGTAGCGGTATCCCACCCCCTGGACCCGGCCATGAACCAGGGCGTGCAATCTGGCGGTGGCGTCCGTCACGCGTCTTCTCCCGTTGCCTGCCAGACGACCGGCACATCCCTCAAGCGCATGTTGCGGTCTCTGATCCGGACGGCGTGCGTCCGCAGGCCGTGCTGCCAAAGTCGATTCGTGATCAGCACATCCTCTTCACAGTAGTCCAGCAGCTTGTCGATGAGCCCTTGCCGATACCAGGCGACGGCGGCGAAGCCGTCGGCGGTCTTGGCCGCGCCCAGGGTCGCGCCGGCCACGTTGTCGAGCGAGACGTAGAACCCCAGCGCCCGGTAGAGGTGGTCCAACAGGTCGATCGTGCGGCGCCCGATGAGGAGGTCGGAAGGGTCGAGGCCGTAAGGCCGCAGCACCTGGTAGTCAAAGCGGATCAGGTTGTAGCCAACGATCGTTGCCGCTCCCGTGAGCTGCTGGACCAGGGCCGGGGCATCCGCTTCCACATAGCGACGCACATCGCCGGTCTGGACGTCCAGCGTTACGGCAGCCGCCAGGCCCAGCCGGTCCACGAACGCCCAGCCGCCAACCTCCTGGGCCAGGCGCTGTGTCTCGACGTCCAGGACCAAGGGGGCTCCGGTCATGCGGCGGCACCCAGCCCATGAATCACGGTCGCGCAAGGAGAGCGATTGATGGGGGCGTGCACAGGGCACACACTGTCGATGGCGCTGTCCGGTTGCGCATGCTGTGGCTCGGCGGGGATCGGACGGCGTCCTTCGGCTTGGGCGCGCATCCACAGCATCCTTGAGAGCCCTTCTCCAGCGGCCATGCTCGGCGCTCCCGGGAGGAGTAGCCAGTTCGCCATCCGACCTGATGCCTGCCGTTCAAGAACGAGCTGATCTTACGTTGAGAGATCGCCCGGCTCGTCCAAGTTGAAGAGGAAGAGATCGTGCGTGCCGTCGACGAAGTCGAGGTTCTGGAGAGCTTCCTCGAGCAGGGCCGCCTCCGCTTCGTCCTTGGCCTCCTCGGCCAGGCGGGCAAGGGCGGCCTTTGCCTCGTCACCGCCCAGTTCCCCCAGGGACCATATGGCCGCTCGCCTGACGTCGTCGTGGACGTCCTCGAGGAGATCAATGAGACCGGGGACTGCCTCCCGCAGCTCGAGTTCCCCGGCGGCCCGAGCGGCTTCGAGACGGAGGGCCGGCGAAGCGCTCGTCAGCTCCGCCAGAACCATCGGGCTCCATGGATCGTCCGCCGAGCGACCCATGGCGCACAGCGCCGAGCGCATGACCTCCTCGACGCCCGAGGCATACGCCGACCGAATCAGTTCAGGGATTTCCTCGCGAGAGGAATATCCAAGCGATTCAAGGCAGCTTACTCGGACCGCCTGGGCGCTGTCTGAGGCGTAGGCGCCGAGAAGCGCCTCCTCGATCCGATGCAGGAGCTCCGCGGGTATCTCTTCCGTCTCCCCAAGGAAGACATAGGGGCCGAGCGCGGCGGCAGCCGCGGCACGGACTTCGGCGGAGGCATCCTCGCAAAGCACGGTCATCAGGGGCTGGGCGAGTGCGAGGTCGTCGCATTCCCACAGGTTCTGGATCGCCCGTCGGCGGATCTCAGGCAGGTGGTCGCCCATGGCAAACCGGTTGACACGCTCAAAGGTGACTTCGATGCTTCGGTCGGCCAGACGGCCCAGTTCCACGATCAGCCTCTGACGGCGCTTGTCGGGGATGGAGGACCAGGCGGTTCGGAGCCGAGACAGGTGCGTGCTGTCCAGGTCGGAGAGTTCCTTGAGCCGAGCCACTGGAAGCGGTTGGTCATCGTCTTGAAGGATCGAGAGCAGGTCGTCAAACTCGTCTTTCATGGAGCCGCTCCCGGCTAGCGCGGCAGGGCGATCGGATTCACGAAGTCTTGGATGGTCACGTAGACCATGATGGCCAGGAGCAAGGCAAAGCCGATGGCGTGTGCCAGGCCTTCGTAACGAGGGGAAACGCGGCGCCGGAAGACGGCTTCATAGGCGACGAACATTAGTCTACCCCCATCCAGGGCCGGGATAGGCAGGAGATTGGCGATGGCCAGGCCGACGCTGATGACCCCCACGAGCTGCAGGGTCAGGAAGGGCCGGCCCGTCGACTGGTCGATCCCGCTGGCCCAGGCAAGCATGTCGTACATTCCCTTCAAGCCGCTGAACCGCGCCTGCTCTGGCGCGACCTGGCCGTGGAGAAGACGCGCAGGCAGGCGGATGGTCTCGATGATCTGGTAGGCAAGGGCCTGGCCGCCGAGGCCGACGGCCTGCGGCAGGCTCACGGGCTTGGTCGGGTATCCGAGGAAGACGCCGATCGCACCCTGTCCTTCAGGAGGGTTGGAGCGGGGAACGACTTGGACGGTCACCGTCTGGCCATCGCGTTCGACCGTGATCGTCACCGGCGTGTCGAGGCGCGACAGGATAGCATTTTGCATGTCTTCGAAGACGGTGACCGGTTGATCGTCGACGCTCAGGACGATGTCTCCGGGCAGCAAGCCCGCCTCGGCAGCGGGCGAAGCCCCGGCGACCTCGGTGATGAGAACGCGACTGAGGTCCGGCGCAGCGAAGCGGAAGGCCGCGGTGAAGGCCAGGAAGCCCAGAAGGATGTTGGTGGCCGGCCCTCCCAGGAGGACGAGGGTCCGGGTCGTCTTGCTGGAGGCGGAAAGGCCGTTCGGGACGGTGGGATCGTCCTCGCCCGCCGGCCGCACAAAACCGCCGAAGAGAATGAGATTCAATGAGATCCGCGTGCCGCGCCAGTAGAACAGGGTGGCCACGCGAGGCGGAAAGCCGATGCCGAATTCCTCGATCTGCACGCCCCGCCAGCGGGCGATAAGAAAGTGACCCAGCTCGTGGCCCAGGATTAGCCCGCCTGCCACGACCAGAAAGAGAAGGACGTCGTTCACACCGAACCCCGACGACAGCTGCAATCGGACATAGCCGGTATTGTATCACGCGTGCCTTGAGCCACCGCGCGCACGGGACCAGCGCCTGAAGGGACGAAGGACGCGAGGTCGAGCTCAGCTACTTGTGTCCTTCGCCTGGAAGACGCGGGGGCCACGGCATCGTCTCCTTCGTCTGCTAGACAAGCCGGGCCGGGCCGCCCGGCCGAGCCATCAGAACATCGAGCACGCCGGGCAGGCTTCGGAGGTCCTGGCAGATTCGGTCGGCTTCGTCCTCCGTGCACAGGCAATGGACGTTCGGGCCGGCGTCGACGGTGTAGCAGACCTTGCGTCCGGACTCCCTCCAGGCTGTGACGGCGTGCATCACGGTGAGCGTTTCGGGGGCCCAGTAGAGCAGTGGGGGTGTGCTGGTGATCATGACAGCGTGCATCAAGTTGCTGTCCTGCTCGACAATCCGGGATAGGCCATCGAAGTCGCGGCTCAGGATCGCCCGGCGGCATTCTGCAAGGCGGCGCGGCGCGTCCGCTATGCGCGCCGACTGCAGCGGGCTGGTCATGGCCAGGTCGTGTCCGCTTGTGGAACCGACGAGCTTGGGCTCGCGGCTTACGATCACCACCAGATCCGTCAGG
>CAYQUY010000282.1:0-3829 GCA_964420755.1 uncultured Anaerolineaceae bacterium | reverse complement strand
GCAGCGTGCCACCAACGAAGTCATGGAACCAATTGGGGACCAGCCCTCCGATGACCGGGAAGTGCTCAGAGATGCCGAGCCACCCCGCGCCGGCGGCGAAGACGGCCAGCACCATAAGCGGCAGCGTCATCGTCCAGACTGACTCCCTGGCGTGCTCAGCCGCGCTGGTCCGCGGCTGCCCCAGGAAGGTCAGCGTGATCTGACGCATCGTGTAGAACGCCGTCAGGAGCGCGGCCAGCGCCAGCGTGATGAAGACCGCCAGATGGCCGCTGCCGAAGGCATCGGCCAGGATCTCGTCCTTGGACCAGAAGCCGGCCGTCAGGAGCGGGAACCCGGAGAGGGCGAAGCCGCCGATCAGGAAGGTCCAGAAGGTGATCGGCATCTTGCGGCGAAGCCCGCCCATGTTGAACATGTTTTGGGCATCGACGTGCTCGTGGACCTGACGAACCCCGTGTTCCATGCCATGGATGACCGAGCCCGAGCCGAGGAAGAGGAGGGCCTTGAAGAAGGCGTGGGTGATCAGGTGGAAGGCAGCGGCGACGTAGGCGCCGATGCCCACAGCGGCGATCATGTAGCCGAGCTGCGAGATCGTCGAATACGCCAGCACGCGCTTGATGTCCTTCTGGACCAGGGCGATGGTGGCCGCGAACAGGGCCGTGAAGGCGCCGGTGAAGGCGACAACCCGCAACGTCGCCGTCAAGGGTTCCCCCTCGTGCCATCCGGCCGTCAGCAGGGGAAAAAAGCGAAGCGCCAGGTATACACCCGCCGAGACCATCGTCGCCGCATGGATCATGGCCGAGATGGGCGTGGGGCCTTCCATGGCGTCCGGCAGCCAGACGTGCAACGGCCACTGGGCCGACTTGCCGACGGTGCCCATGAAGAGGAGCAGGCCAATGAGGCCGGCCGCCGACATCCCCAGAACACCCGAGGGGGTGGAGGCGAGTCGGGCCAGCACCTCCTCGTTGAACAGGATGTCACGGAAGTTGAGTGTCCCGGTTGCCGTGTACAGGTAGGCGACGCCCAACAACATCAAGACATCGCCCACGCGGGTCGTGATGAAGGCCTTGATCATGGCCCGGCGGGCGGACTCCTTGCCGTACCAGAAACCGATCAGCAGGTACGAGCACAGGCCCATGATCTCCCACCCGATGAAGAGCAGGAGCAGGTTGTCGGAGACAACCATCACCAGCATGCCGAAGGCAAAGAGCGAGATGAAGGCAAAGAAGCGCGCATACATCGGCTCGATGCCGCCGGCGCGAGGCGGAAGCCCTGGCCGGTCCTCCGGGTCCCGCTTATGGCCGAAGTTGTGATAGCCAACGCTGTAGATGAAGATCGCCAGGCACGTCCAGGCCACGAAGAACAGGCTGACGGCGCCCAGGGGATCGATGAGGATCCCCAGGCGCAATGCCCCGTTGGCGACCGGCAGCCAGTCGACGGCAGAGGTGAAGGGATGGAGCCCAAGTTCCGGGGCGGTGATGGCGCGCCAGAAGACGACCATCGCCAACCCCCAGGAGATGAGCATGGCGCCCAATGCCAGACTGTGGCTCATCCGATTGCTTCGGCTCGTGAACAGCACGATCAGGAAGAAGGCCAGGATCGGCGGTAGAGGGATGAGCCAGGTCAGCAGTTCGGGTTGCAGCATGATCCGCCTACCACTTCATCAGGTTGATGTCTTCGGCGGCCACCGTCATACGCTGTCGGTAGATCGAGATGATCAACGCCAGGCCTACGGCCGCCTCCGCCGCGGCCACCGCGAAGACAATGACGGCGAACACCTGGCCCGAGATGACGGCCGGTGTGAGGTAGCGCCAGAAGGCCACCAGATTCAGGTTGACGGCGTTGAGCATGAGCTCGATGCCCATCAGAATGGCAAGGGCGCTCCGCCGCGCCAGGGCGCCGTACAGTCCGATGCAGAAGAGCGCTGCGGCCAGGGTCAGGTACCAGGAAAGCGGGATCACGGCTTACGCTCCTTGGCCGGCCCCTCGGGTGGCCTCGCGATGACAATCGCTCCAATGAGCGCAGCCAGGAGAAGAACGGAGGCAATCTCAAAGGGGAGCACGAATCGGTCGACGTCGACCAGGGATCGTCCCAAGTCCTCCAGAAGCATTTGAGGCGAAGCCGTCAATGGCGCGGCATTCGCCGAGGCCAACGTCGGCACCTGGCGGAACAGCGCCAGCAGGCTGCAGAACAACAGCAGGGCGGCCAGAGCAGCTGCCCACCAGTTCCTGTTCACCTGGGGGCCGCTATCAGCCATTACGCGGCGCGTCAGCATGACCGTGAAGATGATGAGGACGGCGATGGCCCCGATGTAGATCGCCACCTGGACGACGGCCAGGAACTCCGCCTCAAGCAGGATGAAGAGCACGGCCACCCCCGCCAGCGCCAGGATCAACCACAGGCCGGCATGCACCAGCCTCGGGCTCGCCACCACCAGGATCGCTGCCAGCAGGGTAACCGCCCCAGCGAAGAGGAAGACTAGCTGCATAGCTGTCATCGATTCCTCAGGTTCGGCGCGGCTGAACCATGTGGGCCCTCGACCAACCTTCAAATGGCGCCGGCCGGCGCCGTGCCCGGCCGTAGAGCCACAGGCCAAACACCGTACCCGCCAAAACCACGCCGTTGGCGACCAACAATGCCAGGCTTCGAGCCAGCGGATCCGCCGGCGCCAGCTTGCCAGCGATGGCCGTTGCCGCGACCAACCCCAGCGCCACGGGGGTAAGGATCTTCCAGTTGAGGGCCAGCATGTGGTCAATCCGCACCCTGGGCAAGCTCATGCGCACCCAGATGATCGACCACCACAGGATCAACGTCTTTCCGAAGAAGTACATCACGCCCAGCAGGGGATACCGCTCTGCCCCTGGCCCCTGCCACCCCCCGAAGAAGAGCGTCGCCATCAAGGCCGAGACGGTGAAGGCGTGCAGGAATTCGGCGACATAGAACATGCCGAACATCAAGCCCGTGTACTCGATGTTGAAACCAGTGGCGATTTCGGACTCCCCTTCCAGGAGATCAAACGGAGCCCGGCCGTTCTCCGCCAGGGAGGAGATGTAGAAGATCACAAGCGCCAGGGGCGCCATGACGACAAACCACACGGGCCGCTGCGCTTCCACAATGGCTACCAGGCCCATCGAACCGGAGAGCAGCGTTGGGATCAGCAGCACCAAGACCATGGGGACTTCGTACGACACCAACTGGGACACGGCCCGGAAGGCCCCCAGGAGAGAGTACTTGTTTCCCGCCGACCAGCCGGCCAGCATGATCCCCAGCATACCGATCGAACCGATGGCCACGACGAACACCACGCCCACGTTGATGTCGGTGCCCACCAGACCCTTGGCAAGCGGCAGGACTGCCCAGACTGCTACAGCCGATAGCACGGTCAGCATCGGCGCCAGCCAGAAGGTCACCTTGTCCGCACTGGCCGGCGTGATCACTTCCTTCGTCACCAGCTTGCCGAAGTCGCCCACCGTCTGGAGGATTCCCCACGGCCCAAGTCGGTTCGGGCCGAGCCGGTCCTGGAGACGGGCAAGCAGCCTCCTCTCTCCCCAGATCAGGAGAAACGTGCTCAGCATGGCCCCCATTGCCAGAGCGCCCGCCCCCACCAGCTTGAGTAGGAAACCAGCCAGGCCGGGCTCCAGCCCCAACCCGGTCAACAGGTTCATCAGCCATAGGCCGATCTGTCCGAAAGGGTCACTCATCAATCATCAACCCCCGAGGAGAGGCACCAGCAAATGACTCAGGAGCGCGGTCATCCGCCATCCATCTCGTAGCCGGACCCTAGACTGTACTGTTTCGCAAAGGTGTACACAGTGATCGAGGGTCATGTGCT
>CAYQUY010000281.1:0-3877 GCA_964420755.1 uncultured Anaerolineaceae bacterium | reverse complement strand
GGACGAGCAAGCAGCCGGTGCGGTTGCCGGGGAAGTAGAACGGCTCGCCGCCCTGATCTTCCTGATCCGCCCCCAGGCCATCGAGCCCTCCCCAGCAGACTCCCGCTACCAGGGGCTGCTCACCCGTCGTCCCTATCTCGGATTCCTGGCGCTGGTCTTCGCTGTCGGCTTCGCCATGTACCTGTTCTGGCCTCTCACACCAAACTACTTGCAGCACACACACGCGGCGTCGGTCGGGCAGATTGGACTCTTCGCCGCCTTCTTCTCACTCGGTGTGGTCATCCTGAACCTGACCCTCGGACGGCTCCCCGCGCGGCCTGCTTTCCTCATCGTGCAGGCTGTTGTTGGCGCCGCGGCGCTGTCGCTTTGGCTCGGAACCGGAGCTCCTTGGTTCGTCGTCGGGTACTTCCTTGCTGGAGGGCTGCGCACGGCGCGTTCGCTGGTGACGGCCCAGATCCAGGCTCTGGTCCATCGGGCGGAGATGGGGCTGGCCTACGGCCTGGCCGAGACGGTTCAGGGGTTGGCCCTGATGGCCTCCCCACCCCTGGCGGGATACCTGTACTCCCTAAACCCGTCCCTGCCGTACCCGGTGGCCGTCGTCCTCATCGGGGCCATGCTCCTGTTGTCGGCCCGCCTGGCGCCGCGACCCGGGCCGCTGCCCACCCGCCTGTCTGATCTCCGGAGGGAACTTCCATGAACGCCTGGCTGAGTTGGGGAATTGGCATCAACGTGTGGCTCCAGGGATTGGGGGAGTGGCTGGTTCAGCCCATGAAGCTCATCACCTTCCTTGGGACCGAAGAGTTCTTCATGCTGGTCATGCCGGCTGTGCTCTGGTGCGTCGATGCGGGTCTGGGCTTCCGCCTGGCTCTGATCCTGCTGGCCAGCGACGGTCTGAACGGGACCCTGAAGCTGGCCTTCGGCTGGCCACGGCCCTACTGGGTGAGCTCCCAGGTGCGCGCCTTGAGCACGGAGACTTCCTTCGGCCTCCCTTCTGGCCACGCCCAGGACGCACTGGCCCTGTGGGGCCGGCTCGCGGCCGGCATCCGGCGCAGGTGGGCAACCATCCTCCTCGGCCTGCTCATCCTGCTGATCTCCATCTCGCGCCTCTACCTGGGTGTCCACTGGCCCAGCGACGTGTTGGCGGGGTGGATCGTCGGCGGGGTGTTGCTCTGGGCCTTCCTGGCTCTCGACCAGCCTGTGCGGCAGCGGCTGGCACGCCTGTCAGTTGGCGGGCGGGCGCTGGTAGCCGTCGGCCTCTCGCTCGCCGTTCTCGCCCTGCAGCTGCTGGTCTATTGGCTCACGGCTGGCCGGCCCATTCCGCCTGAGTGGGCGCAGATGGCCGCAGCCGCAGCTCCGGGGTCGGAGCCGATCAACCCCCGCAACCTGGAAAGCATGTTCTCAAACGCAGGGATTGTGCTGGGCATCGGCGTCGGTGGGACGCTGCTTTTCGCCTGGGGGAAGTTCAATGCGGGAGGCCTCTGGTGGAAGCGGGCGGCCCGCTACGTCATCGGTCTGGTCGGGGTCATCGTCCTATGGATGGGACTTGACGCGATCTTCCCCAGCGGGACCTCCGCCCTGGCCCTGGCGCTGCGATATCTGCGCTACGCGGTCGTCGGCCTATGGGCGGTCTATCTCGGCCCGCGGGTCTTCGTGTGGCTGCGATTGGCCTGACCCAGGCACCTCCCTCAGGCTTCCAACCGGATGGATGCTCTGATCAGAGTGGAGGGTGACCGACACCGGTCGCCCTCCACTGGGCAGCAAGACCGGTCAAGACCCTCTCGGAGCCATCTCCCGGAATAGCACCCAGTGGCCTGACCGGTCGCCCGCGTCCTCCGGCGCACGGTCGTAGTACAGGTCGAACAGCCTCCCCCCGTCCGATCTCACCCGGAAGTAGAAGCGCCCCACGCCCCATGACCCGCGCTGGGTGGCCACCTTGCTGTGCGCGGGTTCCATGTTCTTCGCCATGCGGCCGTGGCGCGAGTAGTCGACCCACGAGGAGAGGACTTCCTGCACTCGGAAGGTCTCGCCGTCCCAGACAAACCTGCTCGGCGCCTCGGGCTTCTTGGAGAGCACCGGCGGCCGGTCGAAGAGGACGTCGATCTCGACGTCGATGAAGTGGAGGGGAACGAGATCGGGAGGCATCGCTCACCCAAGCAGCTGGTGAATCAGGTTGACCTCGGAGAACCAGCCTCCGGTAATCCAGTGCCATGAACCGAGCCGGTGGAAGAGCCGGCGGGCGATGGCCACATCTCCGAGTCCATCCTGCCTAAGGCGGAGCGCCTGGCCTCGGATGTCCTCCAGGTACTGGATCTTGCGGCGCAAGGCCTCCTTGCCGTCGGGCACCCTGCCCGCGTGGCCACAGTAGAGTTCCTGGAAATCCGCTTTGACCGCTCGTTGCAGGGAGCCCAGGATCTGGAGGACATTCTCGTCGGCCTGCGCATAGCGGATCCGTGTGTGGACGAACAGGTCACCCGTGAAAGCCCAACCGCGCTGCTTCTCAATGAAGATGACGTGATCGTCGCTATGGCCGGGCGTGGGCAGGACCTCTAGCTGGAAGCCATCCGCCTCGACGACGGGTCCCAGGGGCTCGCCCAGCGCGGGCCTGGCCCTGCCCCAGGCAAGTAGGCGGAAGGGCTGCGTTCGCGGAGGATGTGCCAGGCGGTCCAGCCCGAGCGGGGAAACGAGAGGCTTCAGCGGGAGGGCATAGTCCCCGCCGACGTGGTCTTCGTGGACGTGGGTGTTCAGCACGAGGTGCAGCGGCCGCTGGCGCAGCCAGCCCGCCAGAGCCTGAGCCGTCCGGGGCAGGCCCGCGTCGACGAGCAAGCCATCGAAGTAAAAGGCCGAGGCCCAGATCAGCCCTCGGCCGAAGAAGCTGGTCGCCATGCGCAGCTCGGTCACGGGACCATGCTGGACGACCTCAAGCATTGTCTACTCCTGCGCCGCCGGCAACCCCCTCCAGAGACGGCCACCCCAAAGGCAGCCCAGGATGATTAGCCCCAGCACAGTCCCGGGGCCGAGATACAGGAGCGAGACGATCGCCAGGCAGAGGGCCACCCGAGAGGACCACCCCAGCCCCGACCAAAGGCCGGTCAGCACACCAAACCATGCCGTGCCAACGGCGAAGAGCGGCCATGTCAGAACCAGGGGATCGATGCCCAGCGCGCGGGGGAGGAGTTGCCACCAGCCGGGACCCCCCAGGAAAGGCAGGAACGTGCCAAACAGTCGACCGAACAGGCCATCCACGGTCATCCAGCCGCCTAGCAGCAGTGCCGCCGCGGTCAGCAAATACAGACTGGTGCGTGGACGATGCAAGGTGACCTCCCGCAGATGGCCAACGGACCCGGCCTGTCAGCGCCGGGCTCAGTCCGCGCCTTCCTTGCTCAGTTCCTTCTGCCGGGCAGCGATGACATCCTGCGCCACGTGCTGGGGCACGATTTCATAGCTGCTCAGGCTCATGGTGAAGATGCCACGACCGCCCGTGATCGACCGTAGCTCGGTTGTATAGCGCAGCATCTCAGCCAGTGGCACAAGCGCCGTCACCACGCTGTGGCCTCGTTCGTTTTCCATGCCCTGGACCCGAGCGCGCCGTGTGTTGAGGTCGCTGAGGACGTCGCCCATGTTGGCCTCGGGCACGACGATCCGCACGTTCATGATCGGCTCAAGCAACACGGCGCCGGCCTCCTGGAAGGCGAGCTTGAAGGCCTCGCGCCCCGCCACCTCAAAGGCCACCGCCTTGGAGTCGACCGGGTGCTCCTTGCCATCGGTGACCGAAACCCGGACATTGCCCACCGGGTAGCCGGCGAGCACGCCTGCCTTCATCACGCCTCGCACGCCCTTCTCGATGGCCGGCATGAAGGAATTGGAGATGGCGCCACCG
>CAYQUY010000280.1:0-3881 GCA_964420755.1 uncultured Anaerolineaceae bacterium | reverse complement strand
GAGTATCAGATCCAGCCGCTCCCGCTCAGCCATGCCGCGATTCTACCCGGAGAGCGGACGATAGACCATGGACGATAGACGATAGACCATCGTCTATCGTCCATGGTCCATCGTCCGCCCTCCCCCATCCTTCTCTCTTGCCCCGCTTGCGCCTTCCTGCTATTATCCGGCCGATGCTCGCAGCGATTCTCAAGACCATGCGCCCTCGTCAGTGGCCGAAGAATCTCTTCGTCTTCGCCGCCTTGGTGTTCGACCGGCAGCTCTTCAGCCTCACCCCGCTGCAGCGGATCCTCGCCGGCTTCCTCCTGCTTTGCCTCGCCTCGGGCCTCGTCTACATCATCAACGACCTGGCGGACCTGCCCAAGGACCGGGCGCACCCGATCAAGCGCAACCGGCCGCTGGCCTCCGGTCAGTTCCGGCCGCGCACAGCCGTCATCGTCGCGATCCTGCTTGCGCTCCTCGTCATGGCAGCCAGCTGGGCGCTGGATATCCGGTTCTGGGCCATCACCACCGTATACGTCGCCACCAACATTGTCTACTCCTTCTGGTTGAAGCATGTTCCCATCATCGACGTCATGATCGTCGCCTCGGGATTCGTCCTGCGCGTCGCGGCGGGCGTTGTTTTGTTGACCGTCATGCGCTTCTCCCCCTGGCTGTATGTCTGCACCACGCTGCTGGCCCTCTTCGTCGGCTTCGGCAAGCGCCGCGCCGAGATGGTGCTCCTGGCCGAGGGCGCCAACAACCATCGTCCGGTCCTCGACGGCTACACCATCCCGCTCCTGGACCAGCTGATCAACATCGTCTCCGGCATGACCATCGTCGGGTACTCGCTCTACACATTCTCGGCGCCAAACCTCCCCGGGAACCACCTGATGATGCTCACCATTCCCTTCGTCATCTACGCCCTCTTTCGCTACCTCCTGCTGATCCAGGTGAACAATGCCGGCGGGGCTCCGGAGGAACTGGTCCTCACCGACCGGCCTCTCCTGGCCACCTTCCTGCTCTGGGGTCTCTCCGTCGTCGCCATCCTCTACCTTGGGCCATGACCGTCGCAACGGCACCAGGCAAGATCATCCTCTTGGGCGAGCACGCCGTTGTGTACGGCCGGCCGGCGATCGCCGTCCCCGTGCAGCAAGTGCGGGCCACCGCCGAGGTCGTGAACCTCTCCCAGGCGCCTCCCGGCGAAGTGCGCATCGAAGCGCCAGATGTGCACTTCTCCGCCTGGTTGCGCGACACGCCCCCCACCCATCCTCTCCGCTTGCTCCTACGCCTCTGCCTCGAAGAGCTGCGCCTCAAGGAGTTCCCCGCCCTGGGGTTGAGGGTGACCTCGACGATCCCGGTCGCAGCCGGCATGGGATCTGGCGCGGCGGTCTCGGTGGCCATCATCCGCGCCATCGGACAGCACTTCGGGCGACCGATCCCGGTCGGGCGCCAGTCGGCGCTGGCGTTCGAGGTGGAAAAGCTCTATCACGGGACTCCTTCTGGCATTGACAACACCGTCATCGCCTTTGAACGACCAGTACACTACGCCCGCGGCCAGCCTGCGGCAACCTTCAGGATTGCCAAGCCGTTCCACCTGGTCATCGCGGATTCCGGCCAGCCCTCCCCCACTGCGCACGCCGTAGCGCAGGTGCGCCAGCAATGGGAGCGCCAACCAGAGCGCTATGAGGCCCTGTTCGATGCCATCGGGCAGACAACCGAAAGCGCCTGCCGGGCCATTCAGGAGGGTCGTGTCGCCGATCTGGGGCCGCTTATGGACCACAACCAGGCCCTGCTCGAAGCCATGCGGCTCACGACGCCTCTCTTGCGCAAGCTCATGGAGGCGGCCCGCGCGGCCGGGGCGCTGGGCGCCAAGCTGTCTGGCGCCGGACTTGGCGGCAACATGATCGCCTTGGCGATGCCCGACCGAATCGCCGCCATCGAGACGGCCTTGCGCGCTGCCGGCGCCGTGCGCAGCCTCCACACAGAGGTTCGAACATGATCTTCCTCAAGCTCGGCGGCTCATTGATCACCGACAAGGCGGTCCCTGAGACGCCCAGGCTGCAGGTGCTTGAGCGGCTTTCCGACGAGATCGCAGCCAGCCTCGGCCAGCGCCCTGACCTCCGCCTGGTCATCGGCCACGGCTCCGGCTCCTTCGGCCACAGCGTCGCCGCCCGCTACCGAACGCATCAGGGGGCCTCCAGCCCCGAGGACTGGCACGGGTTCGCCGAGGTCTGGTCCGTCGCCGGGAGGTTGAACCGGCTGGTGGTCGACGCCCTTCGCCGGGCGGGCTTGCCGGTGATCGCTTTCCCGCCTTCGGCGTCGGCCGTGGCGGATGGCGGCGAGGTCGTCGAGATGGCGGTCGAGCCGCTGCAAAGGGCCCTTGATGCCGGATTGGTGCCGGTCGTGGGCGGGGATGCCGCCTTCGACCGCAAGTGGGGCGCGACCATCATCTCCACAGAACGTGTCTTCTACTTCCTGGCCAGGCAGCTGAAACCCTCCCGGCTGCTCCTGGCCGGCATCGAGCCAGGGGTGTTCGCCCACTACCCAGGGGACCCCGAGCCCCTTCCCGTCCTCACGGAAGCGCAGCTCTCCGACATCGGCCTGGCGGGCGCCACCTCGACCGACGTCACAGGCGGCATGGCCGACAAGGTCCATCAGGCGTTCCGGCTGGCGCACCTGCTGCCCGATCTGGAGATCCGCATCTTCTCCGGAGAGCGGCCAGGCAACGTCGAAGCCGCCTTGCTGGGAGGCTCGCCAGGCACGCTCGTCTGTCTTGAAGGCCCTCGAGACCCCTAGCTTCTCGTTTCGGAAGCTCGATGAGACAGCCCGTCGCGTTGATCAAGACGCCCGGGCTCGCGTCGTGGGGCCCATGGCTGACCGGACACTGGCCCAAGCCGGCAAGGTCCGACGGTCCTGCTCGGAGCGTCCCCGCCGGCGCCCCCTGTCTCCAGGCGCTCCGCTCCCAATGCCCTGCCCATCGGCGGTACAATAGCCTTCCAAGGCCTCCGAGCCTTGGCCTTCCATCACGACGGCATCATCGGGAGTCCAACCATGGAACGTTTGTTCGTCTGGCCCATCATTCTGTCCATACTGATGGCAGCCTGCGGCGGCGAGCCGACGCTGCCGGCGACCATCGATCCGTCCCAGTACGAGATCGGCCAGAGCTTCACCGTTGAGGCGGTCAATCTCGAAATCGGTCAGACGTTGCCGTCAGATGCCACGCTCGTCGTCAGCGGCACCTTCCCCGACCGTTGCACGCAGATCTATCAGGTCAGCCAGCAGCGGACAGGCCACACGATTATCCTCACCATCACCACCGCCCGTCGTATCGGGTCCACTTGCGCCCAACACACGACCTCTCACACGGAGCGCATCCGGATTGGCCAGCTTGAGGACGTTGGGGCCTACTCGCTCATCGCCAACAACTTCACCGGCACCTTCTTCGTCGGCCCGATCCCGACCGTCGAGCCCTCGGACTACTCGGCCGCGGTCACTGTCCCCCTCCAGACGCCGGACGGCGCCGTCCAGCTCCTTAGCCCTGACGGTTGGGTATCTGAGACGAGTGTGGGTCTGATCCGCATCGCCGCGACGGAACAGGCCCTCACCGCCGATGTCGCACCTCCAGGGGCGCTGGTGACCGTGACGGTGGCCACAGGCCCCTATCGCGCTCAGGACTACGGGCTAGAAGGGCATACGCTCGCCGAGGTCTACTCCTTCCTCTCGATGCTGGCCAATTCCCGGACGGGCCCGCCGGGTCCCCTGGAAGACTCGCGCTGGCCGGGGCTCGTCGGCTTTGCCAGCGATGCCACCTTCGGCGCGCGCGAGCTTCGCGTCTACGCCGTCGACGACCAGACGACCATCGCGATTCTGAGCTACTCGCCGGAAGACGAATGGGAGAG
>CAYQUY010000279.1:0-3892 GCA_964420755.1 uncultured Anaerolineaceae bacterium | reverse complement strand
TCATCCCGGGCCCGGCGGAAGTAAGCGACCAGCTCGGCATCCGAGCCGCGAAAGCGCCGGACGGCCTGCGTGGCGCACACCGTACAGCCCCGCATGGCGCGGTAGGAGTCCGTGTGGCACGTCAGACAGCTGTCCAGGCGAACCATCATCAGGCAGAATGCCAACTGGTCCAGGGAGGCTTCGGGCGCATTGGAGACCCGATCGACCAGTCTGCGCCATGGTGCCCCGCGCAGGTCGCGCAGCAGAGGCGCCACCCGGATGGGGAACAGCATCTCGGTGTCACGCTGGTACACCGGATCAACCTCCGCCGTCTGGGCCCTGCTGTGCGGGATTGCGGGGCGCCCTGGTTGCGGCGGCCTTTGCCGCGAAGACAGCCTGCTCACGGGCATAGTTCGCAGGCCGGATCGAGGCATAGTACGCGGCCGGCTTGAGAAGCCTCGCCTTGTCGTAGATATGGGCAACCCGGCGGTCGTACGAGGCCAGCTCGTAGTCGTGGTCCATCTTGATCGCGTCGAAGGGGCAGAACTCCGCGCACAGCCCACAATTCATGCACATGTCGATGTCGACATAGAACTCCGCCGGGGCCGGCACCGGCCGCCCGGTGGCCTGATCCACCGCCCGGGTGATCCAGATGCACTGCGGCGGACAGACCTTCGAGCAGATGCCGCAAGACGTGCAGCGGATCAGCTTCTCGCCCTCCTCCCCCTCGTCATAGACAAGGAAGGGGAGATAGCGAAACTCCTCCGGAACCGGAAGCTTCTCCTCGGGATACTGGACGGTGAAGACCCCACGGCCCTTCGCGCTCTGGCGGACCCTGAGCGCCTCATCATTGCGGTACCGGCGCCGCCCCAGCCAACGGACATCGTCGGCGTAGCTCTCGACGAAGTGCTTGAGCGTCACGCCCAGACCCTTCAGTACTCCCAGACCGTACATCGGCTTCTCCGTCGCAGGCCGGATTGAGCGGGCTAGCGATCGACTTCGCCCAGAACGATATCGATGGACCCCAGAATCACGACCGAATCGGCCACCTTGCCGCCCCGACACAGCTCGGCCAGTGGTGTCAGGTTGATGAAGGACGGCGCCCGCACGTGATAGCGCCATGGGTTGGCCGAGCCATTCGAAACCAGGTAGTAGCCGAGCTCGCCTTTCGGCGCCTCGACGCGGCCATAGGACTCGCCCGGTGGCACGCGCGGTTGGTAGTTGGGCTTCCCCGTCTGGATCTCGCCCGCCGGGATGTCCCTCACGACCTGCTGCAGGATGCGTAGGCTCTGGCGCATCTCATCGATTCGGATGACGTAACGGTCATACACGTCACCGTGATAGCGGACCGCCACATCAAAGTCGAAGCGATCGTAGATCGAGTAGGGATCGGCCCGGCGGATGTCGTACGGCACACCCGAGGCCCGCAGGAGCGGCCCTGTGGCCGAGTAGGCAATGGCCTTGTCAGGCGGCAACACACCAACGCCGATCCCGCGCGACTGGATGATCTCGTTTTCCGTCAGGTACTTGTCGATGTCGTCGATCTTGCGCGGCAGCCGCTCGAAAACCAGATCCTTGATGCGTTCCATTGCGCCGTCGGGCAGGTCGCGAGCGACGCCGCCGAAGCGGAAGTAGTTGCACATCATGCGCGAGCCGGAGACGGCCTCGAAAACGTCGATGATCAGCTCCCGCTCCTCGATGCAGTACAGGACCGGCGTGAAGTAGGCGCCCAGATCGTTCAACAGGAAGCCGATCGCCAGAAGGTGATTGCAGATCCTGGTCAGCTCCGCCATCATCACCCGCAGGTACTCGGCCCGCTCGGGCGGTTTGACGCCCAGGAGCTTCTCGACGGCCAGAGCGTAACCGAAGTTGTTGCTCATCGAGCAGAAGTAGTCGAGGCGATCGGTGAAAGGCATGTTCATCAAGTAGGTATTGCGTTCGCCGATCTTTTCGTGGTTGCGGTGCAGATAGCCCATGACAGGCTTGAGGTCGACGATCGTCTCGCCCGACAGGGAGACAACCATGCGGAACACCCCGTGGGTGGACGGGTGCTGAGGCCCCATGTTGACGACGATCTGCTCGGTCTCCAACGAATCGCCCTTGCCACCGCCGTTCCCGCCACCCTGACGCAAGCTGGCATAAAGGGCCTTCTCCTCTTCCGGCGCCCAGCCTTCGATGGAGAAGCCCTCCGGGTATTGGATGTTGTCCTGGTAGGGCAAGCGGTCTTCTGCGCGCCCGGCGCGGCCTGCCGGCCAGCGGCTCTTGAACGGCTTGGCATCGGCGTCGTAGTAGGGCTCGTGCCAGTCCTTGCGAAGCGGATGCCCGTAGAAGCCCTCCCAGGTCAGGATCCGGCGCAAGTCGGGATGACCGGTGAAGCGAATGCCCAGCAGGTCCCACGCTTCCCGTTCCTGGAGCTCCACCCCAGGATAGACCGAGACCAACGACGGCACGCTGGAGTCGTCCCGGGGCGTCTGCACCTTGAAGACGAGCGCCCCGCCGCCAGTCGGTCGGTAGGCATGGTAGACCGCTTCCATCTTCCCCTCGGGGAGGTAGTCGACGCCGGTGACCGAGGAGAGCAGACTGTACCCGGCCTCATCTCGCATCGCCGTGGCAACCTCGACCAACCGCTCGGGAGAGACGAGGTAGCCTTCATACCCTGGGCGGTCGTCCCGGCGGACGGCGGGGCCGAAGCGCTCGATGACTTTGTCTGCAGCCAGCTGGCCCATCTGAGTGCTCATCGCTCCTGGCACCTCTTTCGGCTGATCACGGGCCACCCGCCTGGGCCTTCTCGCCAGCCTGGGGCAGGTCCCCCAACTTGACCTCCGGCCGAGGCGGTTTGCGGGGATCAATCAAGTCCGGCCCCAGGATAGGCATGGGGACTTCCTCTGAAGTCCCCTTGCGATACCAACGGACGGCCCTCAGGGACTCGCCCTGGATCTTCCGCTGAACCGCGATCAGCCCGTGGAGCAGCGCCTGAGGAGTGGGCGGACACCCCGGGACGTAGACGTCAACGGGGATGAACTTGTCGATGCCAGAGACGACGTTGTAGCCTTCTTTGAATGGCCCTCCGCCGCAGGCACAGGCTCCCATGGCCAGGACGTACTTGGGCTCCGGCATCTGGTTGTAGAGGCGCACAATCTGGGGGACCATCTTCTTGGTCACCGTGCCCGACACGATCATCAAGTCCACCTGCCGCGGGCTGGGACGCATGATCTCCATGCCAAACCGCGCCAGGTCGAAACGACTGGCCGCCGTGCAGATCATCTCGATGGCGCAGCAGGCCAGACCGAAGAACATCGGCCACACCGACGCCCGCCGCCCCCAGTTGTAGATTCGGTCAAGTGTCGTGATGCTGAGGCTGGCGCGCAGTTCGTCGGGGATCTCATACCCAGGGCTGTTCAGCTCGTCACTCATCCCGTGAGAACCTCCCAATGGAAGCGCTCGACCCGCGGCGGGCGAGGCTGCCCTCGCGAAAAACCGGAAGCCGCACCCGCGGCTTCCCCCCGACCCCCATGGACTCAATGCCGTCCAACAGACACAGCCGCCCGCGGACCAGCCCCTGGCTGCTCACTTCCCCGACGGCCGCGGCGCCTTACCCCGTCTCATCCCCTGGGGCCAGATGGGCACAAGCTGCACTGAACCTCGCGGTCGTGAATGGACCCGCCAAACACCGGAATTATACCCGGCCCCAATGGCCTGTCAAGGCAACCCGAATTTCTCAGGCTCAGTTTGACAAATCTCGCAACATGGCCCTAGAATGCTCGCATGGACGCTCACGCCCGCGTTGCCAACGGTCAGCAGCGCCTCCTTGAGGTGCTTGAGAGCCTCGGGTCGGCTTCAGTCCGAGAGTTGAGCGAGGCCTTGCGGCTCTCCCAGGTATCAGTCCGATACCATCTCCGCGTCCTAATCACAG
>CAYQUY010000278.1:0-3899 GCA_964420755.1 uncultured Anaerolineaceae bacterium | reverse complement strand
ACGAAGCTGCCGCCAATAGCCAACTACCGCCGACCACGCAACGCGCCGGGTGGCTGAGCCCGACGGTCATCGGCATGGGATTGACAAGTTTCTTCAGCGACCTCGGCCATGAGACCGCCACGGCTATCCTGCCGCTGTTTCTCGCCTCGCTCGGCGCGCCCGCTGCGGCGCTGGGGCTGATCGAGGGAGTGGCGGACGGTCTCTCCAGCTTCGCCAAGCTTGGAGCCGGCTGGATCGGGGATCGCGTGTCCCGCCGCAAGCCGATTGTCGTGGGCGGTTACGTGCTGACGGCGGTGGCGACGGGGTTGTTCGGGCTCGCTACTGCTTGGCCGCGCATCCTCGTCAGTCGGGCCGTCGGCTGGTTGGGCCGAGGCGTCCGCGCTCCCCTGCGAGATGCCATGTTGGCCGACGCGGTGGACCCCAAGGAGGCGGGCCGGGCTTTCGGCCTCGAGCGCGCCGGGGATACGCTGGGCGCCGTTGTTGGGCCGGCTGCAGCGGTGATGCTTGTCTCTGTACTCACATATCGGCAGACGTTCCTGCTCACCCTGATCCCTGGTCTGATCGCCGCCTTGTGCTTCGCGACCCTGGTGAAAGAGACCGGGCGAGTCATGGTGAGGCCGCGCAGGTTCTGGGAAGCGCTCGGGGCGCTGCCGCCGTCCTACCGCTGGTTTCTGGTCGGGGTGACGATCTTCGGAGCGGGGGATTTCGCCCACACCTTGCTGATCTTGCGTGCTTCTCAGGCATTGGCGCCGTCCATCGGTACGGCCCTAGCTGGGACCGTTGCCATCGGGCTGTACACTCTTCACAACGCCGTCTACGCCGCGGCGACTCTCCCGACGGGCGCGCTCGGCGACCGGCTGGGGAAGCGACGAGTGCTTGTCGCGGGCTACGTTCTCGCGGCGGTGATGAACGTCGGGTTCATCTTCGCGCAGCCCTCCTGGTGGCCGTTCGCCGTGCTGTTTGGACTCGGGGGGTTCTACATTGCCATTGAAGATACGCTCGAACGCGCGTTGGCAGCCGATCTCCTGCCGCCGGACCTGCGCAGCACGGGCTATGGCGCACTGGCGGCGGCCAATGGCCTGGGGGATCTCGTCTCCAGCATGGTCGTCGGTGTCTTGTGGACGACGATTTCCCCCGCAGTGGGGTTTGCCTACGCGGCCGTTCTTGGCTTGGCCGGGGCCATCATGGTATCCCGCGTCGGCCGGGGAGAGTGAGGTGCTCAGTCCTTCTCAGAGAACTGCCGTGGAGGTGGAAATGCGCCTCCTGGAGGCAACCCTGCGCGGCATCACTCGCCTCGTCAAGGATCCGCCGGATGACGGAATCCTGACCCGGGTGCGCCCCCTGAGCGAAGGCACTCGGCTCCGGCTCATGTTGCTAATGGAGGCCATGCAGTCGGAGATCGCGGCAGTCGTGCGGGCTTTTGACTTGCAGGCCGACGACGAGTGGCTCGATCGGCGTATCGATGCCGAGATGTCCGGGGCCTGGTCGGACCTGCACGAAGTGCTTTCCGGGAAGCTGAAGCGCTACGGAGATGTCGACCCCAGGCTGTCGCGTGTTCTGGATCCGCACATCCGGCGCCTGATCCGCATGACCCTCGAAGCGGGGCATCTCGCCCGCAACGACAAACCCTAAGGAGAGATGATGAAGACCACACTCAGCCGAATCTGGAGCCGTGAGATCCTGGACTCGCGCGGCAACCCAACCGTCGAGGTCGAAGTGACGCTCGAGGGAGGTTCGATCGGAAGGGCGGCGGTGCCGAGCGGAGCGTCCACGGGCGCCCACGAGGCCGTCGAGCTGCGCGATGGCGATCGGCGGCGGTACATGGGGAAAGGCGTCCTGCGCGCCGTGGAGCATGTCAATGGGGAGATTGCCGGCCGGGTGAAGGGGATGGATGCGTTGGACCAGGCCGCCCTGGACCGAGCGTTGTGCGAGCTTGATGGCACGGAAAACAAGGGCAGGCTTGGCGCGAATGCTATCCTTGGGGTGAGCCTGGCCACTGCCCGTGCAGCCTCCGCTGCTCGGACTCTCCCCTTGTACCGCCACCTCGGCGGGGATGGTGCTGTGACCTTGCCGGTACCGATGTTCAACGTCCTGAATGGCGGCGTGCATGCCAACTGGCAGGGGACGGATCTCCAGGAATTCATGATCGTCCCGGCGGGCGCACCGAGCTTCCGCGAGGCGCTGCGCTGGGGAAGCGAGACCTACCATGCTCTGAAGGCCGTCCTCAAGGAGCGCAAGTACTCGACGGCGGTGGGGGACGAAGGTGGCTTCGCGCCGGCATTGAAGACCAACGTGGAGGCCGTTGAGCTAATCGTGCGCGCGATCGAGGCGGCGGGATACAAACCAGGGGAGCAGATAGCCCTGGCGCTCGATCCCGCCTCGAGCGGTTTCTATGAGGATGGGAAGTACAACCTCCGGACCAGTGGAGAGCGGGTGACCGCTTCTGAGATGGTGGACATGTATGAGGATTGGGCCAGGCGTTTCCCGATCCTGGTGCTGGAGGACGGCCTGGCAGAGGACGACTGGGCGGGCTGGAAGACGCTGACCGACAGGCTCGGCGGGAAGATCGAGTTGGTAGGCGACGACCTGTTCGTGACCAACATCGGCCGTATCGAACGCGGCATCAAGGAAGGTGTGGCGAACGCGATCCTGGTCAAGCTCAACCAGATCGGCACCCTTACCGAGACCCTGGCGGCGATCGAGATGGCCCGCAAGGCCGGATGGGGTGCGATGGTGTCTCATCGCAGCGGCGAGACTGTGGATAGCTTCATCGCTGATCTGACGGTGGCGGCGGGCACCGGCCATCTCAAAACCGGCGCGCCTTGCCGCGGTGAGCGTGTCGAGAAGTACAACCAACTACTTCGGATCGAAGAAGAACTGGGGAACAAGGCCGTCTACGCTGGCCGCAAGGCCTTCGTGCGCTAGTCAGCGTCTCCGAGGAGGGCTGGAATGACCAAGTTCATACTTGTCCGCCATGGCCAGACGGAATGGAATCGCGTCGAACGCTTCCGCGGACGAGCGGATGTCCCTTTGAATGAGACGGGCGCGGCCCAGGCTCGCGCCACGGGGGAGCGTATCGCGGCCGAATGGGAGCCCGTCGCCGTCTATTCCAGCCCTCTATCACGGTCCGTCCGTACAGGTGAAGCCATCGCAGGGCATTTCGATCTCCCGGTGAAGGTCCGCCCGAACCTGGCCGACATCGACTACGGCGAGTGGCAGGGCCTGACGCCGGATGAGGCGCGCGCCCGCTGGCCGCAAGAGATCGCCGCGTGGTACGCCGCGCCCCAGGATGCTCGAATCCCTGGTGGGGAAACTCTGACAGCCCTGCGTGCCCGGGCCATGGCGGAGGTCAAGGAGCTTGGCGAGCTTCACCTGGACGATGCGATTGTTCTGGTGGGGCACACGGTCATCAACCGGATCATCCTGTTGGGTGTCCTGGGCCTGGGAAACGAGCGGTTCTGGCGGCTGGGTCAGGAGCCCTGCGCGATCAATGTCTTTGAGTGGGATGGGTCTGACTTCGTGGTGAACAGAATGAATGACACGTGCCACTTGCGCAGCCTTGCCTGAGTCATGGTCCGGTACTGTCCTCGATGCTGGAAGGAGATCCCCCCGAATGCCGATCCTTGTCCGCACTGCGGGGAGACCACGGACGAGGCCGGCGTGCCCTTCGTGGACCGATTGCTCAGGACGCTTCACCATCCCGAGCCCAGCCGGGCTGGGCTGGCCATTGACATCCTGGCCCACCGGCTGCGTGAGCCGCGAGCGGTCCAGCCCCTGATTGATCTGCTAGCCGCGTCGCATGACGCCGCGATCCAGCGGCAAGCCGTGCAAGGCCTTGCCGTGCTCGGCGACTTGAAGGCGGTCGCTGCGCTATCCGTCGTGCTGCACGACCCGGGGGC
>CAYQUY010000277.1:0-3902 GCA_964420755.1 uncultured Anaerolineaceae bacterium | reverse complement strand
CACCTTCTTCCTCGTTGAAGGTGACATCGATGATTCCGCGCGATTTCCCGTAGTATTTGGTCAGATTGGCAACTTCGATGACGCTCATAGAGTCGCTCCTTCTTGCGGATGCGTAGCGGCGCGCCCGTGGCTCATACATTGGGCGGAATGGATGACCGGATCTGGAGCACGATCCGGGGTTCGCAGGCCAGTCTCGCGCCTTTCCAGGTTCATTGTACCCCTGGAGTCAATCGCTCGTCGGCGAGCCGCGAGTGGCCACGCAGCGTGCTGATACCCCGCGAAGGCGGAAGCGCCAGTCAGGTGACAGAGGGGCCTAGGCCAGACTATGGCTTCGGACTCGGCTGTTCCAGCCTGGGCAGCGGCGCCTACCTCAGCCAGCTCCTTTCCTAGAGGGTCACCCCATCCTTACTCCGCGTGGCTAGGGTGTTCCCATCCGGTAAGAAGGCTAGGCCATTGACGCAGCGGCCCAGGACATCCAGCGGGCGAACCACCTCACGCCAGTCAGCGTCCCGGACAAGAACTTGGCTCGACTGTCCGACCCGGGAGTCCGCCTCTCCGCAGTACAGACCGGCCAGGAACTGGCCGACCGACGAGAGGACCTGCAGTTCAACGCACGGGGTAAGGCTCCAGCGAATCACCAGGATCCAACGGGGCTCCAGTGGACCTCTGCTTGTCCACCCGCCACAAAGCAACTCCAAGACCTGTACGAAGAACTCGCCGTCTTCCCCCGCCCTCCAGCTTTCGCCTCTATCACCTGCTGGGGATCGGCTTCTGCTTCGACCAGGGTATACGCGGCTTGACCCGAGAAGCTCAGGGGCGATGTGGAGCTCCCTTTGTCTTCTATACCACACGGGTGAGGCCAATGAGGCACGGGCAGGTCTCTGGAGGCCTGGCTCCCAAGGGCCGCCTGCCAGTTGTGCTAGGTCAATGATCCGGCCGGCAGACATTGGCCGCGAGGGGCGGGACGCGCAGTGAGAAGAGAGAGGTGCCCTTACGCTTGCGGTCGGAGGGCCACCCGCGCTAGGCTTGTGGTACGTGGCAGCGCCTCACGTTAACCGTCTGACCCCTGGCCGATTAGGAAGGGGCAGATTGCTGACCCCGGACGCGACGTGGAAGCCAATCGGGAACACGGTTATCGGCACGGGTCGAGGACGCGCAATCTGTGAGTCGCCAGGCCCGACGATGGAGCACACACCTCCTGTCGCCGGCGCCGTCGAGAACCCCAAGGAGAGAATCAAATGCTCGAAATCATCACTGAGACAGTGAACGATGCGCTTGCGGCTGAGGCAGGGGGTGCAACGCAGCTGGATCTGAAATCGGACTTTGTCGAGCATGGCCTGACCCCCACTGCCGGTATGGTCGAGAGGATCTGTTCCCGCGTAAACATCGATGTCATCGTCATGGTGAGGACGCACGCCAATGGCATGGTCCTAACCGCCGACGACTTGGCCGTGATGTGCGCCGACATTCGCCTCGCAGCCGAAAGGGGAGCCAAGGGATTCCTGCTAGGCGCGCTCACGCCAGACGGGCGGATCGATCGCCGGGCGGTCGAGATCCTCCAGGAGGCGGCCGGACATCTCCCCTTGCACTTTCACTTGGCATGGGAAATGGCCCGGGATCCAGCTCCTGCGCTCGATGAACTAATCAAGCTTGGCGTCAAGAGCGTGCGCACCACGGGTGGGCAGGCGCTCGGTGGAAGGGCGATGGATGCCCGAGCGCAGATCCGCGCTTTCCGTGAACAGGCCGCCCGACGGATTGACCTTCTGTTGGCCGGCGGAGTGAGCGCCGAGAACATAGAGGTGCTGGTCCGCGAGACAGGGGTCTTCCACGCTCATGCTGGCTCCAGCGTCCGCCAACCGCCCAGCCCCAAGGGCATCGTCGTGGCATCCAAGGTCCGCCAGCTGCGACAGGCCCTAGACCGAGCGGTGGAAGCAGCTTCAGGCTAGGCGCCACGTCAGCCGACGCGCTATTCTGCTCACGGGTCGAGATTGACATCCGCGCTCCGCCTGACTCTGACAGCCTGAAGTCGGGTTCGACGCGCGACGATCACGGGTTCGCTCGCCCTCCTGACTCGATGATCATCGAGCCTTTCGGCCTTGCCGCAATGGCCGGGAATGGGCCCGGCCGGCATGGGGACTTCAGGCACCTCGAACCCGTCTCGTAGGTCGCGGCCGCCTCGCAACGTGCGGGCAGCCGCGGCGATCGTCACGTCGGTCACCGGGGTGAACTGGGGCAGGTCAAACCGTTCGGCCAAGGCCGAGCGGCACCTGGCCGGTGGCACCGTCGGACGACTCCTCGCAGCACAAGACCAGATCCGCGCCGCCCATCCTCCGGATGCCCCGCGCCAGCCTGTAGGTCATCGCGCGCATCCCTCATTCCGCCCTGGATTCCCCTGGCGACAGCACCGCCTTCGTTTCCGCGGGGAGCCTCCGCTCCACAAGCGCAATGATCAGGAGGCTGGCGAACAGGATGATCCCGAAGACGAGGTACAACCCCCGGCCGCCGATGCTCTCCAGCAAGGGCCCACCCAGGAAGCCTCCTGCGGCCGCACCAAAGCCGTTGACCACGGCACCGAAGAGCCCTTGCGTGGTGGCGCTCAAACCCGCGGGAGCGCTCTCGTTGGCATAGGACACGCCCGCCACCCATGCGATCGGGTAAGTCAGGCCGTTCATGAGCTGAGAGGCCAGAACTCCTGCGGGTGAACGCAACGCGGCATAGACGAGCAACCGGATCCCGGTGATCATCATGCCCAGGAAGAACAGGTTGCGACCCCCGAACCGCCTCAGCAGCCGGTTGGCAAAGAAGAGCACTGGCAACTCGGCACCGGCCGAGACGGTCAGTGCCAGACCCATCGTCGTCTCGTTTGCGTTCAGCTCTTGCATGTAGGGGAAGAAGAAGCTGTTGACCGAGGCAAATCCCATCCCGCCCACAAACGCCAGCACGAGGAAGAGGACCCAGCGCCGGTCGGCCATCAGGGTGCGAATCCCTTGCCCTATCCGGCTGCGATCGGGAGAATGAACGAACACGAACCGCTGGCAGATCACAAGTACCAGGAACATCAGCGCCGCATAGCTCCAGAACGCCAGCTTCAGGCCGTGGGTCTGGACGAGCATGCCCGCGATCGGCGCTGCCAGCGCCCAGCCCAGCGTTCCGCCGATGCGGATGCGGCCATACATTTCCCTCTGACCGGCCAACATGGACATGGTGCCGCTGTCGGCCAGGGACAGGATCGGCGCCATGAACAGGGCGTAGAATGCTACGAGGACGACCACCGGACCGAGCGTCTTGAGGATGGGGAAGATGAGCGCCAGGGTGGCCGCCCCGCCTACGGCCAGACTCAGGGCGAGCCGATGGCGGCCGGTCGCGTCGGCGATTCCCGTCCACAGCGGAGCCCCCACCAACGTGATCAGCGGCGCCATGCCGCTCAACAGGCCGATCTGCGCACCCGTCAATCCCAGTTCCTGATAGTACAGGACGACGTAAGGCATCAGGCAGGCCATGGCCGCGAGGTAGAAGAAGTAGAACCCGAAAGCCGTTGTCTTTCTCACGTCGTCTCACCGCCGGTCGAGGGCAAGCTCGATAGGATGTCAAGTGCCGGACAAGGGTTCGCCGATGGTTGGCTGTTGCGGGGGTTCACTGGTTTGGGTCGCAAGTGAAGCTCAGGGGAGATGGACTGCCTCGGGCCCATGCGGGCCATTCCCCCAGCTCCCCAACTGATCCCCCTACCGCCAGCAGGTGTGGGAGCCAGCCGGCTCGAGTCCGTGGAGTACAATCCCCCTGACCTCGCCGCTTGTGCCATCTGGTCCCTCATTTGTGAACACAGCCGCGGCGCCTGCCCTACTCGATGGAGCGGGAGCACCGAAATCCCATTCGAGGGTCGCCCAACCCAGCATGCGAAGAAC
>CAYQUY010000276.1:0-3910 GCA_964420755.1 uncultured Anaerolineaceae bacterium | reverse complement strand
CCAGGGCCCGCTCGATGTTGCGGGCAGCGATGAAGAACTCACCCTCCTGCATGTACGTCTTGCCGATCGCCAGATAGGGGGTCGGGTCCTGGATGCCAAGCTGCTCATTGATGCTAACCGCCCGATCAAAGTACTCCAGGGCACTGTCGATGTCATGCAGCTGCCGGTAGTTGGCTCCGATCAGCAGGTAGAGGTAGGTGAAGCTCGGGGCGAATTCCGCTGCCTTCAGGTACTCCTCAATGGCCATCCGATATTGCGCGTTGCTCTCCAGGACCGTGCCATAGACCCGGTGGACGTCCATGTTGAACGGGTCATCTGGGGCCACCAGGCTCGCCGCTCGCGAGGCGATAGCCATCGCCGTCTCGAACTTCTGCTGATCCACATAGACTTCGGCCTGGAAGGCCAGGGCCAGGACGTTACCGGGTTCCAGCTGCAAGGCCCGCGCCACGGAGGCCTGGGCCGTCGTGAGATAACCCTCGCGCTGGCTGGCACCCGTCGTGGGATCCTCGGCGGCAGCCGACCAGTCGTAGACCAGAGCCTGGATGGCAGCGGCGGTGCTATCGTCGGGGTTGGCCTCGATGGCGCGCTCGACCGATTCCCTGGCCTCCGCCAGGCGGCTGTGGCGGTCATCAGCGGTCGTCTGCAGAGCGCTCGAGTACGTCTGGATGCGGGCCAGGTCAGCCCACATCCGGGCGTCGCCTGGATCGAGCCGCACAGCCTCCTGGTAGACGCGAATTGCCTCCTCCAGGTCGCCGGCAGAGAAGTAGGCCTGTCCTTGTTCGGCGAAGGAGGCCGCGTTCCGGGTCGGGATAGGGGTCGGCTCGAACAGGCTCGGGACTTGGCCGATCTCGTGCAGCCATACAAGCAGGGCTCCGGCGAGGATCAACACGGCCAGGATCGCCATCCGCCGTGGGTTGGACCTGGGGCCGTCGGTGCCGAAGCTGAGGCGATCCTTCCCTACTCGCACCGCATACCTGGCCGGGCTACTCGGCCGGCGTGGCCACGGACCTCGGCGTGGGGGTGGCCTCGATTACGCCACAGATCACCAGGCCTTCGACGGCATTGGCCTGAGCAGTCGGATCGTCGGGCACCCCCTGCAGAAGAGCCTGGAAGACCTGGATCCCCTCGTCGCACTGACCCTGGTGGGCCAGGGCAAGGCCGTAGGTGTAGTAGTACTCGACGGCGCGCGCGTCGGCAGGATCGAGCGGCAGCCCCGTCACCTGTATGCCGTCCTCCGTCAGCCCGCCGCGAACTGCCAGGGCGAGCTCCGGAATTGCCAGGTCCTCCTGGCCGTTGTGATAATACATGCGGCCAAGGTTTCCATGCATATAGGGATTGGCAGGATCCTGCCTCACGGCTTCGGCCGCCCACTGGCTGGCTTTCCCGTACTCCCCGACACGAGCGTAAGTCTGGGCCAGGAGGGTGAGCGGCGTGGTACTGGTCGGGGCCAGCGAGTTGGCTCGGAGGTAGCTCTCGACGGCTTGGTCCACCGTGCCCATGGCGAAGTACATGTTCCCGAGCGAGACGTACAGCAGCGGAAGGTTGGGGTTGATGTCCAGCGCCGCCTGGTACTGGGCGACGGCGTCTTCATAGCGGGCTACCTTCTCCAGGACATAGCCCATGGCCCGGTGGGCTTCGAGCAGGTCGGGGGCCAGATCCAGCGCTCGCCGTGCCTCCTCACCCGCCTGGTCATAGAGATCGGTGTCAGCCAGGACCTCGGCGTAGTAGGCATGGGCCAGGGCAGAATTGGGATCGATCTCCAGCGCCCTCTCGACCGAGCGTCGGGCGTCGACAAACTCGCCCAAGAAGTCGAGCGCCCAACCGAGGACGGCGTGCCCCATGGCTGAGTTCGGATCGAGTAGGAGTGCATCTCGAGCGCTCGTCTCCGCATCGGCCGGCCTGCCCGCAAAGACCTGGACCCTTGCCATGGCTACATAGTAGGCAGGGTTTTGCGGGTCGACGGCGATGGCTAACCGGTAGGACTCCACGGCCTCGTCGAGCCTACCCGCGGCGAACAGGCTCTCCGCCTCCAAGACATACGAGGCGGGGCTGCGGGTTGGCGTGGCCGTGGGAATGAACAGCGGGGGAACCGTCGGGACGACATACATCTGCAGGTAGACTGCGCCGGCGATGATGGCCAGAAGCACGAGAACGACCAACGGCCGCGATCGCCGTCGGTGCCGCTTCGTCATCTGCCACTTGCTGCCCCGGAGATACATGGTTATGTCTTGATTCCTTTAGGGGGTGCCTGCATCTTACCATCCGGTCTTCGGCGGCGTCAAGCAAAGTGGCTGGGAGCCCCTCGATGCGTCCCTGGTGAGAGCGCAGAATGCGAATCGACCGACGGATTCCTCCGCGCAAGACGCCAGGCACGTCCCTTCCGACCTCCGCTTCCTCAGATAGTCGGATGGCTGCGGTATAATCCGCCCCATGTACCCTGGGCCGACCACGGGCGGCAACGCCGAAGAGACACAGCCGACTCCCGCCGTGAGGGAGGATTCAACCCAACCCGTCGCCACCCAGCCGGCCATCGGTCAGCCCTCTCGCTGGCCTCGGCTTCGCTGGTTCGCGCTGCTGATACCAGCAGCCGTGCTCCTGGCCAGCGCCGCCGGCTATCTGGTAGGTGGAAGGCAGCAGCAAGCTGCTCGACAGCGGGCTGTCGCCGAGATCGCCCGCCAACAGTATGAACTCGGCGCCCAGGACCTGCAGGCGGGCCGCTTTCAGCTCGCCGCCGAACGGTTCGAGTACGTAATCCGACTCGACCCCTCCTACCCCGAAGCCAGTGCCCGACTGATCGAAGCGCTTGTGGCGATCGAGGAGCCTCTCGCCTCCGCGACGCCTGCACCCACGCCCACTCCGAATCTGGCGCCGGTGGAGGAGCTGTTCGCTCAGGCCCAGTCCGCCTTCGCCGACGAGGATTGGACCCGAGTCATCGATACCCTGCTCGCCCTCCGCGCCAAGGATCCGGCCTATCGTGCGGCCGATGCGGATGGCATGATGTTCGCTGCCCTCCGCAACCGGGGCCTGTACCTCATCCGCATCGAGTGGCAGCTCGAGCCGGGTCTGTATGACCTCAGCCGCGCCGAGCGTTTCGGTCCCCTCGACAAGGAGGCCGAAGACTGGCGCACTTCGGCCCGCTTCTACCTGTACGCCGACACATACATGGGCCTGGACTGGGGCGAAGCGACCAGTCTCTTCCTCCGGATCTGTGCGCCGGCAGGGCTGTGGGACTCCTGCGACCGGGCGGCTGAGGCTGCGCAACACTATGCCGAGCAGCTTCTGGCAATGACCGACGTCTGTGCCGCGCAGCAAGAATACGAGCAGCGAGAGTGGCCACCGGACTACCCCATCCTGCAACCCATCTACGACGCCGGGGCGCAAGTCGCCGACGCCTGCGCAGCGACCCATGCGCCGCCAGCAACGGAGACGCCAACGCCGACGCCCGGTGGCCCTCCCGCCGAGACGCCGACGCTCGAGGCCACCCCGTCCTCTCCATAGCCCCCTCGGAACGGCTCGCCTGCAATCCCGTGTGTGTATTGGCTAGAGCAAGGAGCCCTTAAGGCCCTACCGGGGACTTGCAGCGGGGTTCGCGGCCCGAGCACCGATGGGCGCGGGGCAGGCCTACGATGTCCACCGGGGGTAGAGGTCGAACCCGCTGGTGACCCACCGGTCCCACGGCAGCCGGAACAGCCTCCCGGGCGTTCTGCCAGCCGCCAACCTCTCTGCTCCTCCGACCAACCCAAGGGCATGATCCTTGCACCCGTCAGCCCGAGACCTCAGCCGTATCCAGCCAGGCTATGCGGTCAGAAGGTGCCACCTTGACTCTGCTGATGAGAACCTGTCTCGCCTTGGGGATCGCCGCCATCTACCTGGCCTTCGTGGCTGCACTGCTCCTGTTCAACCGCGATGG
>CAYQUY010000275.1:0-3917 GCA_964420755.1 uncultured Anaerolineaceae bacterium | reverse complement strand
ACACGAGGAATACCAGGGCGGCCGGCAACAAGGTGGTGGCCACCACCTGGACAAACAGTGTGATCGTGACCAGCGGCGCGCCCGGGATGAGCACGACGATGCCAGCGGAGATCAAGGAGAAGAAGTAGAAGGCGTAGAACCAGGGAGCTTCTCTGACCTTGAAGTTCAAAGAGTGTGCCCAGCCGAAGACCTCTCCTATGGCCCAGGAGCTGGAGAGTGAGATGCAGATGGCGCCCAGGAAGCCTGCGTCGAACAGGCCGACGGCCACAAAGGCGCCTGCGTACCGATTGATGCCCATGAGAGCCGTGGCGGCTTCGGCCGCGCTCTGGATGCTCACCCCGTTCAGCACCGTGCCTGTCACGACGATGAGGAACGCACCCACTACGACCGTGAAGAACGAGCCAATGGCCGTGTCGATCCGGCCCCAGAGAATGTCCTTCTCCTTCAGGTTCTTGTCCACGACCGCACTTTGCTGGAAGAAGACCATCCAGGGCGCGATGGTCGTGCCGACGTTCGCCATAAGAAAGAAGAACATCGTCCCGTTCAGCCCGCCGGGGAAGTGGGGGATGATCCCGGTGCGGACGACATCCGACCAATTCGGATGCACCAGGAATGCAGCCGGTACGTAGATCAGGTTGATGACACAGAAGGCCAGGGCGATCTTCTCCCAGGTCCAATAGCGCCCCTGGATAACCATCGCGCCCATCATGATTGACACGACAATGACTGTGATCCATGGCGGGATGCCGAAGATCTGAAGAGCCGCGGTCATGCCGATGAACTCGCTGATCAGCGTCAGCCAATCGGTGAGGGCCAGATCGAAAAGCGAGAACCAGCCCCAAAACGTGCCGAAGGCATCGAAAATGGCCTCGGCATGGCCCCGTTTGGTGACTGCCCCGAGGCGGACCGTCATTTCCTGGATGACGTAGGCGATCGGCCCCAGCAGGACCAGGAACCAGATTAGGTCATAGCCGTACTTGGCACCGGTGGCTGTGTAGGTGGTGATCCCGCCAGCATCGTTGTCGGCGACCATCACCAGGATGCCCGGCCCAGCGATGATGGCAAAGAGGCGCAGGAACTTCAGGATCCTACGGTTGATGTAGTAGAACCTTCCCGCCAAGTCCATCCGCCACCTCCTTTCCTACATCGCTGCCATCCTTGCCGGAGAGCCTGAATGGCTGACCGGCCTCACCTCTATCAGCTGTCGCGCCTTGTCCGATGGTCAGGGGCGACTCATCGGGCCTCTCAGTCACGCGGCGCCGCAGCCCGCCATCGCTTCACCAAAACGAAGGCCTCCCCTTCAACCAGGGAGGCCCAAATGCCCCGGCGTGCGCAAGCGGCAACACACTGCAAGGCTGCCCCCACTGGTTGAGCTTTGGCACTGCGCAGCGTAGGGCTCACTTGCCCCAGCCACTTTGAGCAGGGCCTTAGGCCGACCCTGCCAGGTCTACCCCTTGGCGTCTCTCGACGTTTCGGGGCAGCGGCCTGTGTCTCGCGCAGACGCCTCGCCTAACGAGGGTACATATCCGTATGTCGGGTGGGTTCTACTACCATGACGGCCCAAAGTCAAGAGCCTGATGCCCATCCCATGTGCTTCCGAGACCGCGTGGACGGCAGGAGCATCGCCGCCGGGAACGGCCAGTACGGTGGCCGGGGCGTACGAAGCTCAGACTGTCGGCCAGGGGAAGGAATGGCAACCGGGCCCCCACCGACAGCGGGTCGCGTGGCCCGGCCACTGCGGTTCACCGAAGAAGCCCACCTGGCGGCGATCCCTTTCCGCAGGGTTCTAGATGCTTCGATCCCCCGGGCCAGAATCCAAGTCCGGCTCCGCCTGCCTGTCCCACCTGCGCCGCCAGGCAGCCTCAACCCTGGACCAGGTCTGGATACTCCTCCGACACCACCGCCGCCTTATCGGCGCCCAACACCTGCAGCAGCTCAAGGATCATGCCGGATTTCTCCTCGGCGTCGCTGCGCGACCAGGTCCGACTCTTGACCTCCAGGTAGACGTCGTTGAGGGCGGGCTTGAGGATCCGGTCCAGGTTGACGAAGAACTCCTTGTCCTTGTAGCGCGCCAACCAGCGGCGCCGATCCTTGTTGATTTCGATCTCGCCCTTCGGCTTGAAGTACTCCCGGTAGAAGCGGAGGCTGTGTGTCGCCGGAGCGATGAAGCGGGAGCGGGAGAGCGGCACGGAGTGTTCGTACTGGCGGGCGGGCCCAGTGAGGGTGAGGCGATAGCGCACGTTGAAGACGGCATCATCCGCGCCGACGAACTCATCTTCCCGGTAGCGCAAGCGGCCCTGGGTAGGATCGTCGAAGAAGAAGTAGGTGTCGTACTCAAGGTAGTGCGCAGTGCGAATGATCTCCAGCCTGTTCGCCTCCAGCGCTGCGATCACGTCCTCAGGCTGTTGCAGGCGGACCTTGATCTGGACCTCGTAACTCTCCTCCTGCTCAGCGCCTTCGATGGCGACCAGCTTGGAGAGAACCGAGTGCTCGCGCTCAATCAGAAAGGCGTCGATGCGCGTGGCATACTCGGCAGCGGCCTGCAGGAGTGGGGTCTCCTCCACCGTCAGGAGAATCCGGTCACGCATCAGCCAGCGGCCGTTGACCATCACGTCGGTCACGTCCGTCGACTTGGTGGCGTAGACCAGCCGCGAGTAGATGGCGTTGGGATCCCGGTTGAAGTGGGGCAGATTGTGCAGGGAGTGCACATCGACCAACGCCAGGTCCGCCCGCTTGCCGGGCATAAGTGAGCCAGTCAGGTGGCCGATGTGAAGCGCCTTCGCACCCAGGCAGGTGGCCATGGCGAATGCCTTGCGGGCGGGCAGGGCCGTCGGGTCCCCTGTCGCGGCCTTGGCAACAAGACTGGCCAGACGCATCTCCTCGAACATGTCGAGGTCATTGTTGGAGGCAGCTCCATCGGTCCCGATGCCCACGGCGAGACCGGCATCCAGCATGTCCGTAACGGGAGCGAAGCCCGAGGCGAGCTTGAGGTTGCTGGAAGGGCAATGGGCCACGCCGGCGGCGGCGTGCTGAAGGGTATGTATCTCCCCGTCATCCACGTGCACGCAGTGGGCCGCCAGGACTTTCGCTTCGAGCAGTCCCTGCTTCTTCACCCAGGGCACAACCGGCATGTCGTGCAGGTCACGCCATTCCTCCACTTCCTCGCGGGTTTCGGCGACATGAGTGTGAAGAGGCACATCGAAACGGACCGCGAGCTGAGCACACGCCTGAAGGATCTCCGGAGGACAGGAGTAGGCAGCATGGGGCGCGATCGAGGGGACGATCAGCGGATGGTCCTTCCAACGCTCGATGAAGGTGTTGGCGTAGGCCACGGCGTCTTCGTAGGAGGCGGCGTCCGGCGTCGGATACTTGAGGACCGACTGAGAGCAGACGGCCCGCATGCCCACTTGCGTAACGGCCTCGGCCACGGCCTACTCGAAGTAGTACATGTCGGCGAAGCAGGTGATGCCCGAGCGGATCATCTCGGCGCAGGCCATGAGCGTTCCCAGCCGGCAGAAGTCGGGCGTGACAAACTCGCGCTCGACCGGCATCATGTAACCCATCAGCCAGACGTCCAGACGGAGGTCGTCGGCCATGCCGCGCAGCAGAACCATCGGGGCGTGGGTGTGGGCATTGACCAGGCCGGGGATGAGGGCCTGGCCGTGACACTCGATCACGTCGTTCGCCGGGCAAGTCTGCAGAACCTCTTCTGTCGCCCCCACAGCGACGATTTGATCTCCCTTGACCGCCACGGCGCCGTCCCGATAGACGCGCAAGCTGTCATCCATGGTCACGACAAGGGCATGGCTCAGCACCAGATCGACATCAGGCATAGGTCGCCTCACATAAGGTTTCAAAGGATTATACAGTCGCTTGGGCTGCGGGATGCCACCGGGTTTGAGCGATGTGCGCATAGG
>CAYQUY010000274.1:0-3933 GCA_964420755.1 uncultured Anaerolineaceae bacterium | reverse complement strand
ATCGAGAACATGCTCTTGGTGGTCACGGCTCTCGGGCTCGGCGCCTGCTGGGTTATTGCGCCCTGCATTGACATTCGGGATGAGGAGCGCGTCCGGGCACTGCTGGGCATTCCAGATGGTTTCAAGGCCGTCAGCATTGTCTCGGTAGGCCATCCTACACGGCCGCACCGACCTCGGCCTCGTCTGCCGATCAAGGACCTTGTCTTCCGGGAGACCTGGGGGGATGCCTACTACAAGGATGAAGCATGAGCGACAAATCGATTCCTCTTGACTACGCCAACAATCTGATCTTCGAATTGGAGAAGGCGTTCTGGGACGAGAGGGGAAGGGGAGCGCGCTTTCGAATGACGACTGTCGGGCGCGAGTACTTCAGGGAGAAATGCCTGCCCTTGATCCAGTCCTCCGAGCTTGACCGGGTCCTCGAAACGCTCAAGGACGTGCTGCAGCGCGAGCAGATTGCGGGCGACGTGTCGTACGGCAAGGAGGAGCGCCTGCTTCGGGTCCGAGTGCGCGGGTGCGTGCATCGCCCCGTCGAGGGCAAGATGCTTGCGCATGGCGTCGAGCCGTTCACCTGTGTCCCGGCCAACTTGATTGCCCTGGCGATTGAGGAGAAGCTGGACCGTCCGGTCGAGCTGGCGGAGATCAAGGTCGAGGGCGACGCTTGCCAGCTGCTGATGGTCATTTTCGAGGCGCGGCCGACGCTGGAGTGAGGGACCCCATGTCCAAGCTGACTACGTTGTCGGAGGCCGTCGCCTCCGTCCCCTCTGGCGCCCACCTGGCGCTCTCAGGGTTCGCCATCACGCGTGCCACGATGGCCTTCGCCCGCGAGGTCATCCGCCAGGGGATCAAGGGACTGACGATCTCGCAGTGCGTTGGGGCCATGGATGCCGATCTGCTGGTCGGTGCCGGGGCCGTCGATCGAATCATCTACGGCGGTGGTTCGCTCGATCGCTATGGGCGGCTAGCGTGCGTGAACCGCGGGATCGAAGATGGAAGCCTGCGCGCCGAAGAGTACAGCAGCCTTTCTGTGACGTTTCGCTACCTAGCGGGTGCCCTGGGGATTCCGTTCATCCCCATCCGGTCCCTGCGCGCCTCGGACTTGGTTCGGCGGCTTGAGCAGCAATCTAGCCCAGATGTGACCATGGTCACTGATCCCTTTTCTGGAGAAGACTGGCTCGCCCTCAAGCCCCTCAAGCCCGATATCGCCGTGGTCCAGGTCCAGCGAGCCGATGAGGACGGGAACGCCCAGATCTTTGGGCCCCGTTGGGACAACGCGGAGCAGGCCAGGGCCAGCAAACGGACGATCGTCATCGCCGAACAGATCGTGCGCGATGAGGTGATCCGCGCCTACCCTGATCACACGGTGATCCCGGGGTTCCTGGTATCCCATGTGGTCGAAGTCCCCTTTGGCGCGCACCCGTCGTCCGTCTACGGTCTATACGATCATGACGCCGCGGCGATCGAGCAATACGTGCAGGGGACCCGGACGCCAGAGAGCACGCGAGCCTTCCTGGATGAGTTCGTGTATGGGCCGAAGGATCATTGGGAATACCTGGAAAGGGTAGGCGGCTCAGAGCGCCTGGCGAAGCTGCGCGCCGACCCGACCCTGGGCTATTGAGGGAGCAGATCGATGGACCTCGACTACAGCATGTCTGAGCTGATGGCCGTCTCTGGTGCCCGTGAGATCAAGGACAATGAAGTGGTGGCAGTCGGCTTGGGCTTGCCGGTGGTAGCCTCGTTCCTGGCCAAGCAGACGCATGCCCCGCACATGACGATCCTCTTCGAACTGGGCGTGATTGATTCGGAGCCGATCCATACTGCGGTTGGGCTGGCCGATCCGAGAATCTGGTACCGGGCGAAGGCGATCAGCAGTTTCGCGGATATCCTGGGGACTTTCCTCCATAATGGGCGGGTCGATGTTGGTTTCCTGGGCGGCCTCGAGACCGATCAGTTTGGCAACCTGAACACCTCCCTGCTTGGGGACCCGCGGGGCAAGTTCCGCCATTTCGTCGGTAGCGGCGGGGCGAACGACATCGCCTCTTCGGCTCGCCGGACGATCATCATCATCCGCCATGAGGAACGCAAGCTGCGTCGGACCCTCACCTTCGTGACCAGCCCCGGATATCTCACGGGGGGGACGAGCCGTCAGGAGGCGGGGCTGCCGGGTGGGCCGAGCCGGGTGATCACCGACAAGGCGGTCTTCGGCTTCCATCCGGAGACCAAGCAGATGATGCTGCTCAGTATTCATCCGGGGATCACGCTGGAGGATGTCCTGGGGAACATGGGTTTCGCCCCGATTGTCCCGGCCAAAGTGCCATTCACAGAGCCACCGGAGCCCAGCCAGCTGAAGCTGATCCGCGAGAGCATCGATCCGAATCGCATGTACATGGGGTAGCCGTCTTCAAAGGGGACCCGGGTTGAGACTGGTGAGATAGCATGCCCTACATCGTTACCGACGCCTGCACCCAGTGTGGAGCCTGCGTGGCAGGCTGCGAAAGCGGCGCCATCACCGAGGGGGAGACCCAATCGCATATTGACGTGACCATCTGTGTCGAGTGCGGAACCTGCATGCGCAACTGCCCGTTTGACGCGATCATCTACCAGACGGAAGCTGAGGGGCTGGCTTCGCCTGCGTCGAAAGACAGCGGAGATCCCTAACCCGTCGCGGCGCGGGCTCAGCCCAGGATGGGTGAGAACACTCTGTGACACGAGAACCCGGAAGCTCCAATGTGCGTGCCGTAGAGCGAGCCCTTCAGATTCTGGGATGCTTTGACCAGTATCATCCGGAGCGAGGGGTCTCGGAGATCGCCAAGGCCGTCGGCCTGCACAAGGCGACGACGTACCGGCTCGTGTCCACCTTGCTCTCCTATGGCTACCTGGAGCGTGCCGAGGACGGGCAGCGCTACCGGCTGGGCATGACGCTGGCCAGCCTGGGGTTCATCGCCATGCGGCGGACGGACGTCAGACGGGAGGCCATGCCGATCATGACCGATCTCGCCGCCCGGCTGGATGAGACCTGTGACCTGAGCGTCTACAACCGGGGCGAGGTCTACTTCATCGAAGTGGTGCAGGGCAGCCGGGCGCTAACGATCGCCGCAGCCGTCGGCCGCAGCCTTCCCGTGCACGCCACGGCGAGCGGCAAGGTGCTGCTCGCCCACCTGTCGGATGCGGAGCGTAAGGCTGCCCTTCAGGGGCCGCTGGCCGCACATACCCCTCGGACGATCACCCGCCGTGCCGAGCTGCGCAAGCAACTGGACGTCGTGCGCGCCCGGGGCTATGCGTTTGATGATGAAGAGCTCGAGCCGGACGTGCGGGCTGTCTCGGCTCCTGTGCGCGACCGGGAAGGAAATGTGATCGCTGCCTTGAGCGTCACCTGCCCCACCAGCCGTCTGCCGCTGGACCGGGTCCCTGCTATTGCCGCTGAAGCCCGGCAGGCCGCTGACGCCATATCCCGTCGTCTGGGTTGGCGATAGCGCCCGGGTCGCTCAAGGGACCCGTCTCCTGCACCCCGTAGCATCTACCCCTAGCTCAGCCCAGCCTCCATTCTTGGATTTCTTCGCTTGACGGGCCAGGAGCCCAACGATACGCCCTTGGCGGCTGACACGACCGAGTTCAGGGCCGTCTCGGCAGATGAAACGGATTGACATCAGCCGAGACAATGCTATACTCGCTGATGATCCCATTCTGCGCGCCAAGGAGATCAGGGCCTGGCGCCGCTGTGCTCCCTCGAGGAGGAGTCCCATGAAGAAGTCCGCTCTCCTGTTGCTTGCGCTCCTGATCGTTCTGGCTCCGGCCTGCGGCCCCGCGCCGACGGAGACCGCGCCCGCAGAAGTCCCGTCGGCCGAGGCGCCGACGGCGACGACCGCACCGGAAGCGCCGGCTGCGAGACCCTTACTCGCCGTCGTCCTGCCGGCGATCGACAACCCCCTGATG
>CAYQUY010000273.1:0-3942 GCA_964420755.1 uncultured Anaerolineaceae bacterium | reverse complement strand
TCTCCTGCGACCGGCCGTGGAAGCGGGCCGGATCGCGGATGGGGTTGCCGAAGGTTAGGGGGTTAGCGGCCGTGGCAGGCGCTCGCGGGGACGGACTGTAGAAGTCGCGTGAGCACGGGTGACGGCCAGGCGCCCTGGGCAACAGGCTGCTATCGGCCCCCTTCAATGCGCATAGCCGTGAACTGGGCATATTCAGGGTTGCGGACTGGGCATGTCCCGGGTAGCAGGGCGGCTGAATCGGATGCGACGCCTACCGCTCCACAAGGGGGTAGAAGTACGTGCCGGCGTAGATTGGGTTGTAGTACCAGCCCTCGATCCAGCGTTGTTGGTAGTGACGCGTGGTGCCAACGGCGAGGCGAATCGCGGGGACGCTGTCGTAGTCGAGCTGGTTCAGCTCAGCGTAGATGGCGGCCCGTGCAGCAGGGTCGGTGGCGGCAACGCCGGCGGAGACCAAGCGGTCATACTGGCCCCACAGGGCCGTGGGTAGGTTCTGCCAGCTCGGGACGCCCACGGTGGTCGACCGGGCCCAGTTATGCGGGTCGTAGACGTTCTCAGACCAGGTGCTGATAAAGATCGGCAGCCGGCCGGCGTACATGTCATCGGCGAAGACGTCGAAGGGCAACCCCACGCCCTCGATCCGGTAGCGGGGATCCAGCTCGCGGAAACTGGCCTGCAGGATCTCGGCAACGGCTTGACGGGTCGCGTCGCCGGTGTTGTACCCCATCTGGATGTAGAAGCCCTGCTGCGCCACCTGCCCATCCCAGGCCTGCTCTATCTCGCTTCGGCATTGCTCCAGGTCATGGCCATAGTGTGGGGCGGTTGCATCGTATCCCAGGAGGCCGGGGATCAGCGGCCCGAAATTCTGGACGCCCTCGCCCGCCATTGCGCCCGAAATCAGGCCTTCCCAATCGAAACAGTAGTTGAATGCCCGGCGCACGTGAACGTCGGCGAAGAAGTCCGGGGGGATGCCCTCGCCATCCATCTGGCCGCTACCGATGTACGGATTGCCGTCACTGGTGTCGATATCGAAGGTGAAGAAGGCATCGCTGCGGGCAAGGCCCGGCTGGCCGGCATAGACCCGGATTGACGATGTCCGGCTGGTCGTCGTTGTGCAGGAGAAAGTCCCGGTCGAAGCCTGATAGGTACAGCGCTCCCCAACCTGCGGATCAGCCTGTGCGTAGACATCGGGAGGCAGCGTGGCGATATCCGCTTCGCCGGAGACGAGCATTGCCAGCCGGGCCTGTGCGTCTGGGACAGGGCGGATGACGATGCGCTGAATGGCGGCGTGTCCGGTCGGTCCTCCTTCCCAAGCGGGGCCGGTCTCCTCCGTCCGCCAGTAGCCGTCGAAACGGGTGAGCACGATTTCCTGCCCTTGAGTCCAATGGTCGAGCTGGAAGGGGCCGGTGCCGTTCGCCACGCTGCGTAGCGGCGTGGTCTCCGCGTCGCGCCCATAGTAGTTCTGCCAGGTGCCGCAGTCGCCGTCCCAGGCGCCCTGCTGGATGGCCCAATCCTTCTGCTGGATCGAGCCCCATGGCTGGGCGATAGTGGCCAGGAAAGGAGCCCACGGCTGCGCAAGGTGGAATGTGACCGTTCCGTCGCCGTTGTCCACAATCGCTGCCTCTACCGTCTCGCACGCTGCCCACAGGTCCGCGGGGTCAGCGCCAGACAGGGCTTCCGGGCCCGGGACAAAGGACAGCCCCGGCGAGACCAGCTGGGCGACGTCGTAGGTGCCGGTCCCGAAAAGCGGCTCGGTGAGGAGGTACTGAGGAAGCCCGCCTTGAAGAAGTCCGCGGCGGAAGCTCCAGACCACGTCGGAGGGAGAGAGCGGGGCTCCGTTGTGGAAGGTCACACCCTGACGAATGGTGAAGGTGTAGCTGCGGCCGTCATCCGAGATCGCCCAGGAGGTTGCGAGCTGTGGGACGAACTCGTCGGCGTGTTCTCGGTTGTAGAAGACAAGGGTCTCATAGATGTTCTGGATGACCTCGCTGCCGGCAGGGTCAAAGGTCCATGCGGGATCGACGGCGCTGGCCTCATCGGGTTGAGAGACGACGAGCGTGGAGCGGTCGCTCGAGCGGAAGGACCCGGCAGAGGGGCCGCCCGTCTCACCGGAGGGTTGGAGCAGACGGAGGAGCAGGAAGAACATGCCGCCGAAGACGACCGCGGCCAGAGCGATCCCTCCCCCGACAGCCGCTGCTCCCCAACGCCGCTTGGGGCGCGACGGGGCGCGTCCGGCAGACCGGCGGGCTTCGAGCGCCTGCGCAATCAGGCGATTGGCGTCCTTGTAGCCGGGTGACTGCAGAACGACCTCATTGAGCAGGCGGAGAGCCTTCTCGTAATCCTTCCCGGCCAGGGCGGCCTGCGCCTGGGCGTAGGTCTCAGACAATGCCCCGGCGCGGCGGAGCCTCTCGATCTCGGCGCTGATGCTCACCTTTTCGCTCGGGGCATGGGCGAGGACATCTTCCCAGGCCGCCACGGCCTCGACCCATCTCTCGGCTCTGGCCAGGCTTCGGGCTCTTGCCCGCTTCGACTCGAGGTAGGCGTCGGTCCGCTGCCGGCGGGCCTCGTTCAGCCGCGACTGCAGCGCGGAGTCCTCGGGGGCCAATCCAGCGGCCACTTCCAGGGACGTGACCAGCTCGTCCCATTTCCCCGCGGCGTAAGCCGCGTCTGCCCGAGACAGCGCCCCCTCCAGATTGACGCGGCGCTGCTCCTGGCGCGCCGCGGCGAGGCTATCCCTCAGACTGGCTTCCTCCGGTGCTAGGCTTGCTACCTCTTCGAGGGCCGCGACGGCCCGTTCCCATTCCTTGGCGGCCAGCGCCTCGTCCGCCCGCTTCTTCAAGTCGGCGATGACCCGGGACTGCTTCTCGGCGCGCACTTCGGCGACTCGCCGGGCCAGGCGGTCGTCGTCTGGCGCGTACCTGAGCGCCTCGGCAAACGCACTCAAAGCTTCCTCGTCCTTGCCGCTGCCAAGGGCCTGCTCGGCCCGCTGGGTGTGGACTTCAGCCAGCCGCTGGCGGGCTTCGAGGTGTTCAGGATTGAAGGTCAGGACTTTGAGGTACGACTGGATCGCGTTGCGGACGTCGCCACTGGCCCTTGACCGGTCGCCGAGCGCGAGGTGGGCTTCGCACAGTCCGGTCCGCGCCGAAACATCCTCGATGTCCATGGCCAGGGCCTTGACAAAGGCGGTCACGGCCTGCGGGTAGTCCTTCTGATCGACATAGACCAGGCCTATCTGCACCTGGGCCTGGACGTTGTCGGGATCGACCTGGAGCGCCTGGCTGAAGCTGTCGATCGCCTTCTTGTGCTCTCCCCCGTCCCGATACTCGAGGCCAATCTCGATGTACCGGTTGGCGATCGGATTGACCTCGGTCAGCTCCTCGCGAACCTGCTCCGGTGGTCGGTTCTTGCGGAGCCAGAGCTTGAACAAGTAGATCACGAACCGGTTGTCGTCGGTGAGTACGTCCTTGCCGCGCAGGCGCAGCAGGGCCGAATCGAGCGAGGTCTCGGTGAAACGAACCTTCTGCAGTCTCAGGAATTCGACGAGGGCCCGGTTGTGCGGCTCGCCCTGGAGGTGAGCGAGGCCGGCCAGCACCCACTTCTCCAGATCAGAGGCTTCGTCCCAGATGAACTTGAGGTTGACCGTGCCTCGTTCGACGACGTCGTCGACGATGGCGACCACGTCGTGATCGTTGACGATCCGGTCCCCCGTCTTCTGGCAGGTCGAGAACAGCTCGTGGCACATGAGCTGGGTGAAGTAGGGGTGGCCGGAGGTCATCTCGAAGATCCGGTCAATCGCCTGCGGTTCGTACTCCAACGAGCCGGCCACCGGCCGGGTGATCAAGTCGTATGCCTCCTGGCGCCCGAGGAACGAGATCTTCTTGTAGAGGGCGGCCTTGAAGAACTCGGTGTAGGAGGCCTGCATGTTCTCGAGCTTGCGGCCGGAGG
>CAYQUY010000272.1:1382-3967 GCA_964420755.1 uncultured Anaerolineaceae bacterium | reverse complement strand
GCCTCTACCGCCACGTCTATTTGCACATGTACGATCACTTGCGGCCACTCTACGACGAGATTCGGCGCATCACCCGCTGATCCGTCCGGCGCGAGCACGCAACAGCCCCGCGGCCAGAGTCCTGAGTCACAGAACCCTTCACCCGTCCGGCCGTCCTCCAACCCACAGCGGTCCTGAAGGGTTCTCCCGCCAATCGTCTGCCTGAGATGCTACAATGTCCTGACTCGGGAGAAGATCATGTCCTCCAAACGCACCTGGCTCATCATCGGCGGCGTCCTGCTTGTGTGCCTGTGCCTGGCGTTGATCGTGGCGGCGGGCGCGCTGGCCATCACCGCCTGGTTCCTGACCACTCCGGCATCGCCTACTATGGCGATAGGCACCGCCGCAGGGGTGCCCGCTACGCCGGCCACACTCCAAACCCAACCCGCCACCCCGGGCATCCAACCCACAGGTCAGGCCCTGCTCAGCCCCGAGATTCGGGCACAGATGGACGAGATTGAAGAGCAGGTGATCTCGCTGCGCGGCCTTCTGCCCACCGGCCCGGTCGAGCGCACCTTGCTCACACCCGAGGAGTTGCACCAGCACGTTCTGGACGACTTCCTGGAGGACTATTCCGAGCAGGAGGCTACGGACGACGCACACGTCCTGGCGCTTTTCGGCCTTCTAGATCCAGACTTCGATCTGTGGAACTTCTATCTTGAGCTGTACACGGAGCAGATCGCCGGCTACTACGACGACGAGACCCAGCAGATGTACGTCGTCCAGGGGGAGGGGTTCGAGGGCCCGGAGCGCCTGACCTATGCCCACGAGTACGTCCACGCCCTTCAGGACCAGAACTACGATCTCGAGGAGGGACTAGACTATAACGATGAGGCCTGCGACTCCGACAGCGAACGCTGCGCCGCCATCCAATCCTTGATTGAGGGCGATGCCTCGCTCGTCGAAGAGCAGTGGCTCCGCACCTTCGCCACGCAAGAGGACATCCAGCAGATCACCGAATTCTATGGTTCGCTGCAGAGCCCGGTCTTCAACTCGGCGCCTGCGTTCCTGCAGCAGAGCTTCGTCTTCCCTTACACCCACGGGCTGATCTTCGTCAGCCATTTCTACCGAGATGGAAACTGGGCGGCGGTCGACGCTATCTACGCCGACCCGCCCCTGTCTACCGAACAGATCCTTCACCCGGAGCAATACCCGGACGATCCCCCGGTCCGCCTGCAGGCCCCGGACCTCTCGACCACCCTGGGCGGCGATTGGCGCCAGATCGACACCGACGTGGTGGGCGAGCTCTACCTCCAACTCGTGCTGGATGAGTATCTCGCGGAACCCGAAGTTTCCACGGCCGCGGAGGGTTGGGGCGGTGACTACTACGTGGCCCTCTTCAGCGACCAAGCCGGCGAGGGTGCCCTGGTGTCGGTCATCAGCTGGGACTCATTGGCGGATGCGGAGGAGTTCTTCCTGACCTTCCGGGAGTACGGCGATAGCCGATTCGGCGGCGCCGTGTCCTTCACACCCCTCGCGGCCACCTGGGCTGGCGAGGGACAGTATGCGCTGAGCGAGCGACATTCGGACCAGACGCTGTGGATTCTCGCCCCAGACGAGGACATCGCACAGCGCCTCCGCCAAGCCGTGGTCTTTCCGGCCGAGATCCAGTGAGCGGCGGCCTGAACCTCGCTCGCATTCGGGCCATCTGCTTCGACATCGACGGCACACTGGCGGACACGGACGATGCCATGGCTCTCCGCCTGACCGCCTGGCTGCGCCCCCTTGCCAGGTTGGTGCCGAACGCCGACACGCCTCGTCTGGCTCGCCGCCTGGTGATGGCAACGGAGGGACCGGCCAACCTGGCCTACGCCCTGGCCGATCGTCTCTACCTCGACGAGCTGGCAGCCCCGTTTCTGGACGCCATCCACCGGCTGCGAGGCGAGGGACGACCCAGCCGCTTCCTGCTCATCCCCGGCATCCACGAGGCGCTCACCGCCCTCCGCCGGCGCTACCGCTTGGCCCTGGTCTCCGCCCGCGACCGGCGCGGTGTTGAGGCCTTCCTCGAGCACTTCGGCCTGGGATCGCACTTCGACTGTGTGGCCACGGCGCGTACCTGCCGCCGCACGAAGCCGCATCCGGCGGCCGTCCTATGGGTGGCGACCCAGCTCGGTCTTCCACCCCAGGCCTTGCTCATGGTGGGCGACACGACGGTCGACATCCGCGCCGGCCGGGCGGCGGGCAGCCAGACCATCGGTGTCCTCTGCGGGTTCGGCGAGCGGGGGGAACTTGAGCGAGCCGGGGCGGATGTCATCCTCGACAGCACCGCCGACCTGCCCCAATTGCTCCTTCAGACCTGATGCCCCGAGGGCCGCTTTAGGTCGATCAGGGTCGTTGACGAACCTGCCTCAGCGCAGCGGCACCGCACCAGCATATCTCGCGCTTCCTCGGATGCCCCGTCAGGGCATCCCCTTACTCGTGATCGGCGCCACCGAATACCAGGAATCCGCTGTTGCTGTAGGCCTCTTCCCACGATGGGTCGCTTTCCAGGGAAGCAACGAGCCTGTCCAGGCTGGAGGGCACAACCAGGTAGTCGGCAACCACAT
>CAYQUY010000272.1:0-1282 GCA_964420755.1 uncultured Anaerolineaceae bacterium | reverse complement strand
CGGTCGGGTTCCCCCGTGAACAGCAGAACCACAAAGAACCAACTCACCAATGCCCAGTTTCCCCTGACAATCCCGAGACCCAAGCCCGCCAAGGTCAATCCCAGAAGGGGGAGAGGTGACCAGCGGATTCCCACGTTCAAGCACCAACTCGCTGCCAGTCTCAGCATCTGGAGGAGACCTTCTCTCGCGTGGATCATCACCCCAGTATTCCCATGGGTCTGCAGTGCCCTTGTAAACACGACGGACCCATGACGGACGAGGACGGTCGCCCACCAGGGTGCCGCCGCCAGGATGCCAATTGCCAGAATTGCAGCACCCATGCTTCCTCTTCTCCACCAAGACCCCCCATGGCCAGCAAGCCCGAAGGCCAGTATTCCCAACCCGCCTACAACCGCATAGCTCAGATGGGTTGCCAGGATGAGGCCAAAGAGCAGCCCCGCACCCACGACTAGTGCAATTCGATGCCGGCTCGCCCTGTAGGCCACAATCGCCACGATGCAGGAGGCAACCATCCAGAACCCCGCAAGGCTCCGCACTACCCCAGAGGCCGTGACCTGGTTATCAGATACCTCGCCCGCCGCAACAACCACGACAACCGCGACAAGAGCCTTTCCGCGGCTTCCCAGAGTCAACCGCGCGAGCCAGTAGAACATGACCGCAAACGCGACGCTCATGATGGCCGGCTGCCAGCGGGCGTATTCCAGATAGGGGATCCCGCCAAAGCGTTCGACAAGGGCCGCGACATACAGCCCGACCGGCGGATACGCAAAGGGGATTCCCCCGGGGCCGTAGAAGGGTATGCTTGCCGGAAGAACGAATCCTTGCGCAGCAATCTTCTCGCTCATCAGGCCAAACAGCCCGCCATAGCCTACCGGTAGTGTGTAACGGAATGCATTCCAGAAGTAGAGGATGCCCGCTAGGACGAGGACCAAAGCCTCCGGCAACGCGAAGCGCCAGGCCAGGTCCATCCATCGGCCCAGGCGGCGGTCCCATTGCCTCGCTGGCCTAGATTCCATAGACACGCGTCCTTGCCTTAGGTTCGTCTGCCCAAAGGAATCGATCCGTCATTGGTGGCAGCCGATCTGGAAAGGGGTACGGGTACAACTGCACTGTCTAGCTGGGCGGTTCGACAGGTGGCTTCTCCCCCTCCGGCAGCTCTTCCAGCGCTTCGCTCACCTGCTGGCGCAGGGTGACGCGTCGCGGTTGACGGCGCCCGGTGCCCTTCAGGCGCTCGATCAGAGTTCGGCTCACGCGGCGGGAGATCTGCTGCACTGTCTCACGC
>CAYQUY010000271.1:0-3976 GCA_964420755.1 uncultured Anaerolineaceae bacterium | reverse complement strand
TGAACCGTATCGTTGAGAACACCCTGGGCTTCCTCAGCGGGCCGGGCTGGCTGGGTCGCATCAAGCAAGCCCGCCAGCAACTCGAGATGCAGCGGCCGGGAGCCACGGTCGTACCGATCATGGAGATGATCGCCTCACCGGGGACCGCCCGCGTTATCGAGTCCATGGGCCGGATCGACGAGCTGCTGGCCGCCGGCCACCCGGTTTCGGCCATGGAAGAGGCCATGCTTGCCCTGGAGCACGCGCCCACCTACCTGCCGCTGCACCAACGCATGGCCGAGATCCTGATCTCCACCGACCACATGCAAGCCGGTCTGCAGAAGCTGGCAGCCGTCGCGCAGACCTACAACGTCCGCGGGGAAAGTCTCCAGGCGACGGAGATCTATGCCCGCATCATCGAGAATTCCCCTGTCGACATCGGCGCCCGCCTTCGCCTCATCGACCTGCTGGCCCAGCAGGACCGGAGCGAAGAGGCACTCAATCAGTACATGGAGCTCTCCGATCTCTATCGGCAGATGGCCGAGATCGACACGGCTCGCAAGACCCTTGCCGACGCGCTGCGCCTAGCGCAACGCTCCAACGTCGACCGCTCCTGGTCTGTCAAGATCCTGCATTTGATCGGCGACATCGACCTGGCCCGCCTGGACTGGCGCCGATCTCTCCGGGTGTATGAACAGATCCGCTCCATCGACCCTTCGGACGAGAAGGCCCGCGGTCGGGCGATCGATCTCAACTTGCGGCTGGGCCAGGAGGAGCAAGCAGGCAAGGAACTCGACAGCTACCTGGAGTACCTGGTGGACGTCGGCCGGAGTGCGGAGGCCTTGGCCAAGCTCGAAGACCTGGCGCGAGAGTATCCCGGGAAGCAGGCCCTTCACATCCGCCTGGCGGAGGCTTACCGCGCTGCCGGCCGCAAGGCCGATGCCATCGCCCAGTATGACGCCCTGGGAGAGATTCAGCTCGACGCGGGCAGGATCGAAGACGCGATCCGCACCATCGAGACCATCGTCTCCCTCGAGCCCCCCGATGTCGAGGGGTATCTGGATCTGCTGCAGAATCTGAAATCCGGGGTCTAAGGGCAGCAGGCCCGTAGCGGACGATCATGGTCAGCAACCTCATCACCCAGGTCTCCTTCCTTTTCCAGCGTCTCGACTGGTTGAGCGCCATCGACCTGCTGCTCGTCACAGCCATCTTCTTCGCCCTGCTTAATCTGCTGCGGGGAACACAGGCGGCCATCCTGCTGCGGGGCGTGATGTTCCTCGTTATCGTGATCGCCGTCCTCACCAGCCTCGTTCCGCTGCCAGCATTCTCCTGGCTGGTGCAGACGACGCTGCCGGCACTTCTGGTAGCCATCCCGGTCATCTTCGCGCCCGAGATTCGACGGGCCCTGGAGCGCATTGGCCGCGCTGGCTCAGTCCTCAGCCCGACCCCCGAGGGCTCACAGATCGAGCGGACGATCGCGGCCATCTGCAGCGCGGCGCAACGCCTGGCCGATCACCACTACGGAGCCCTCATCGTCATCGAGAGGGATGTGCACCTGGACGAGTACCTCGAGACGGGTGTCCGTCTCGAGGCTCTGTTGACGCCGGAGCTCCTGCTTCAGATCTTCTATGTGAACACCCCGCTGCATGACGGGGCTGTTATCGTGCGCGGCGATCGCGTCGCCGGCGCCGCCTGCGTCCTACCCCTCTCCTCGGGCGGCACCCTCTCCCACTCGTCGGAAAGGCAGATGGGCCTGCGGCACCGCGCCGCGCTGGGCATCAGCGAGGTGAGCGACGCCGTCAGTATCGTCGTCTCCGAGGAGACCGGCACCATCTCCGTGACCCACAACGGGCGCATGATCCGCCGGCTGGACATCAGCCGGCTGCGCAACATCCTGACGGCGTTCTATCGGCCGCCCGCGATCCGCCACCTTCCCGCTTGGATGGAGCGTATGCTGGACAGGGTGGCCCGGAGACGTCAGGTCCCGGGCGACTGAAGGCGAGAATCCGCATGCTGCGCTGGCTCTGGGACAACCTCGGCACTCTGCTGGTGGCCTTCTTCCTGGCCCTCCTGGTTTGGGCCTCGGCCGTCAGCGCCGCCGACCCAACCCAGGAGAACGTCTTCCCCCAACCCATCCCCATCGACTTCGTCGGCCTTCCGGCGGACCTGGTCGTCGTCGGGGACTGCCCCACCCAGGCCACCGTCACCATCCGCGCCCCGCGCTCGGTCTGGGAGGAGCTCACCGCCAGCGAGATCCATCTGGAAGCGGACCTGTCGGGCGCGCAACCCGGCGACGCCTGGCACGTCACGCTTGCCCCCCGGATCGACCGCCGCCCAGCCCGGGTGGTCGCCGTCGATCCCCGCAGCTTCAGCCTCACAATCGAGAGCGTCGCCACACGGAGCGTCCCGGTGGAAGTGCGGACGGTCGGCTCGCCGGCCGTCGGATACCGGATCGAGACGCCGAGCGCCACCCCGGAGACGGCCACTGTCGTCGGCCCCGCCTCTGCCGTCGCCCGAGTGGCCCAGGTCTTAGCCGAAGTGGACCTCACCGGGCTGCGCCAGGACGTCAACGAAAGCCTATCCTTGATTCCGGTTGACCCCCAGGGTGCGTCGGTGGAAGGCGTTCGCGTCAGCCCTGCCCAGGCCAGGGTCGTGGCGCCCGTCGTGCGGCTCGGCGGCTACCGCGACGTGGCCGTCAAGGTGGTCTACCAGGGCCAGGTGGAGCCCGGCTACTGGCTGTGGCGGATCAGCGTCACCCCTCCGATCGTCACGGTCTACTCGGCAGATGCCGAAGCCGTCCTGCTGCTCCCTGGCTTTGTCGAGACCGAGCCGCTGGTGCTGACGGGTGCCAGCAGCGACATCGAGCAGAATCTGGCGCTCAACCTTCCTGAGGGCATCACGCCCGTCGGCGATCAGACAGTCTTGGTCCAGGTGGGGATTGCCCCCATGGGCTCCCTCAACATCACCCGTTCACTGGAAATCGAAGGGCTAGGCCAAGGGCTGACCGCCAGTGCCTCCCCCGATTCGGTCAACGTGATCCTCACCGGGCCGCTCCCCGTTCTGGAGAGTCTGGCCGCCGAGGACGTGCGGGTGATCCTTGACGTCACAGACCTGGGGGATGGAAGCCACCAAGTGATCCCGCGGGTCATCGTTACTCCCGCCGGCGTCGTCGCACAGGCCGTCCTTCCGGCCACGGTCGAGGTGACGATAACCCCGGCCTCCCAAACAACCGCCACCCCAACACCTTAGGGACCGACCATGACTAAGCCTGTCGTCGCCCTGGTTGGCCGGCCCAACGTCGGCAAGTCCACGCTTTTCAACCGGCTCGCCGGCGAGCGCCTGGCCGTTGTGGATGACACGCCTGGCACGACGCGTGACCGACTGGTCGCCGAGGCCGAGTGGCGGGGCCTCGCCTTCAATATCGTGGACACCGGGGGAATCGACCCCACCGGTCAGGGCAGCGGCGCGCCACTCTCTGTGGGATCGGCCGAATACGTCGCCCAGATCCGGTCCCAGGCCGAGCTGGCCGCCGCCGAGGCCGACGCCGTCATCCTGCTGGTCGACGGGGAAAGCGGCGTGACGCCGGCCGATCACGAGGTGGCCGGCATCCTGCGCCGCCAGGCGAGGGCCGGGGCAAGAGAGGAGGCGCCCCCGATCCTGCTGGCAGTCAACAAGTGTGACAACGCCGCCCTGCGGGCCCAGGCCCTCGACTTCTTTGAGCTGGGGCTGGGCGATCCGATGCCGATCTCGGCCCTGCACGGGACCGGCACCGGCGACTTGCTTGACCGTCTGGTTGAGATGCTCGGCAGCACGGCCCAACCCGAGGAGGAGGACACTTCCGTCAAGGTCGCCATCGTGGGCCGGCCGAATGTGGGCAAGTCGAGCCTGCTGAACCGCATCCTGGGGGAGGAGCGGGTGATCGTCTCGCCGATCCCAGGGACAACGCGCGACGCCGTAGACACCCACCTTGACTACCACGGCACGCCGGTCACCTTGA
>CAYQUY010000270.1:1951-4003 GCA_964420755.1 uncultured Anaerolineaceae bacterium | reverse complement strand
CCCTGGCCCCGGTCCAGACCCTGCCGCCCGAGGAGGTCCGTGCCTTCAGCCGACGGCTCGATTTCCTTCCGCTCATCCTGAACGCTGCCGAGATTCCCACAGATGAGCTCGTGGCCGCTGCGCTGCGCCTCGCCGCCGTCGCCCGTCCCGAGAGCGAGCGCCGGCCCTTCCTGGTTGAGGCCGGCCGCGAGTGCGCCCGGCTCCTGGCACACGACCTGACCCGTCTGGAGAACCTCTTGCGCAACTTGCGCCTCTAGGAATGGCATTCGCCATGGGCAGCCAGCGTGAGCGACTCACCCAAGCGGCAAGAGACCGCCGCAGCCGACGCCGGAAAGCGGCTGCTGTTGATCACAGATAGGCTCGCGGTCGCGCGCTGGGCCGCGTGCTGCCCAGGAATGGAAGAGACATGGACGATCGATCGCAACTCGACGCTCACTTCGGACGCCGCGCCCAGGAGGCCTCGCTGGGCATGGTTGTCGGCGGATCCCTTTCCGCCGGCCTCCAGGTCAAGCTCAATCCGCGCTTCACCATGGAGAGGCTCGCGGTCGGCCGGTATGTCGTGATCCACGGAACGCAGACTGGCCGCAGGTTCTTCGGCCTGATCACCGACATCGCCCTCGACTCGACCAACCCGGATCTCAGCCGGCGTCCCCCGGATGTCAGCAAGGGATTGGTGTCCGACGTTTACGCAGGCCAGGTCGCCTTCGGCACCATGCACGTAAGCCCCATGCTCATGCTCGATGAGGACGACGATCAGCCTCGCCCGATCAAGACCATCCCGGCCCATTTCGCTCCCGTCTACGAGGCCTCACCCCAAGACGTCGAGCGTGTCTTCGGCGCCGAGGACGCCTCCCACTTCTACGTCGGCACCCCCCTCGAGATGGACGACGTCCAGGTCAACCTCGATCTGGCGCGGTTTGTCGAACGCTCGTCCGGCGTCTTCGGCAAGAGCGGCACCGGCAAGTCGTTCATCACGCGCACATTGCTCGCCGGCATCATCAAGGCCGATCTGGCCTCGGCCCTCATCTTCGACATGCACAACGACTACGGCTGGGCGGTGAAGGACGAGGTCGGCCGGGAGTACAAGGGGCTGCGCCAGCTGTTTCCCGACGGCCGAGTCAGCGTCATCACCCTGGACGAGACCACCTCCCGGGCGCGGGGGAGCAAGACCGACGGCGTCCTCCGCATCGGCTACGAGCAGATCGAGCCCGAAGACGTCGAGATGCTGGCCGGCCTGATGGGGCTGGGGGACATCCAGACCGGAGCCCTCTACTACCTCCGGCGCACGCTGGGCACGTCGTGGATCAGCAAGCTCTTGCAGGACCAGGAAGCCGAGGAGTTGCAGGCCCTGGTCGAGAGTGGACGGATTCTGGCGGGGACGTTAGGCGCCATACAGCGCAAGTTTGAGCTGCTCCGGCGGATGGACTTCCTCGTCCCGGGCAAGGGCGAGGACGTTGTGGATAGCATCTTTCACCGCCTGAGCAAGGGCATCAGCGTGGTGCTCGAGTTCGGCACCTATGGCAACACCCTGGCCGCCTACGTCCTGGTCGCCAACTACCTCACCCGTCGCATCCACCAGCGCTATGTCCAGCAGAAGAATCTCGCGGCCGGCCACAAGGGCGACGAACCACGGCCCTTGGTGATCGTCATCGAGGAGGCTCACAAGTTCCTGGACCCTCAGATCGCGGGCTACACCATCTTCGGCAACATCGCCCGCGAGCTGCGTAAGTACAACGTCACCCTTCTCATCGTGGACCAACGCCCCAGCGGCATCGACGACGAGGTCATGAGCCAGGTGGGGACCCGGGTTACTTGCCTCCTGGACAACGAAGCCGACATTCGGGCGGTGTTCTCCGGTGTCAGTGGCGCCGGCGCCCTGCGGGAGGTGCTCGCCCGCCTTGACACCCGCCAGCAGGCGCTGATCCTCGGCCACGCCGTCCCCATGCCCGTCGTGGTCCGCACCCGCGACTACAACGAGGCTTTCTACTCAGCCATCGGCCTCGCCGAGGGGGAAGACCTCAAGCGCAGAGCCAAGAAGGGCAGCCAAGCGCT
>CAYQUY010000270.1:0-1851 GCA_964420755.1 uncultured Anaerolineaceae bacterium | reverse complement strand
GAGGGTTCACTCCCCGGGCGGCTTCCGGGGAGGTTGCCAAGGAGAGATACCCATGAAGTGGTCATGGAAGATCGGACGGATTGCCGGTATTGATGTCTACATGCATGCCACCTTCCTGCTTCTGATCGGCTGGGTGGCTCTGAGCTACTGGCTCGAGGCGGGCAAGTGGGCCGTGGTATTGGCGGGGGTCGGCTTCCTTCTGGCCTTGTTCGCGGTCGTGGTCTTGCACGAGTTGGGTCACGCCCTCGCCGCCCGCCGCTACGGCATCAAGACACGGGATATCACCTTGCTGCCCATCGGTGGCGTGGCACGCTTGGAACACATGCCCGACGTGCCGGCCCATGAACTATGGGTCGCCCTGGCCGGGCCGGCCGTCAACGTGGTCCTCGCCGCTGGCATCTTCCTCGGGCTGTGGCTGACCGGGGGACTGGTACCCCTCGCCCAGCTTAGTCTGACAGGCGGGGCATTCTTCCCAAGGCTAATGGTGGTCAACCTGTTCCTGGCCGCCTTCAACCTGGTTCCTGCCTTCCCCATGGATGGCGGCCGAGTGCTGCGGGCGCTTCTGGCCACGCGCATGGAGTACACCCGAGCGACCAGCATGGCTGCCAGCCTCGGGCAGGGAATCGCCTTCCTCTTCGGGTTGATCGGCCTGTTCACCAATCCGTTCTTGCTCTTCATCGCCCTGTTCGTCTGGATCGGAGCCGCCCAGGAGGCTAGCATGGTCCAGGTGAAGTCGGCTCTGGGCGGCATCCCGGTCAGTCGGGCCATGATCACCCAGTTCCAGACCCTGGCACCCAGCGATCCCCTAACCCGGGCCGTCGACCTGATCCTGGCCGGCTCGCAGCACGACTTTCCCGTCGTGGAGGGCGGGCACGTCGTGGGCGTGCTCACCCGGGCCGACATGCTCACCGCCCTGGCCCAAGGGAAGCAGGCTGCCCTGGTGAGCGAGGTGATGCGCCGCGAGTTCCAGACAACAGACTCGGCCGCCATGCTCGAGCGAGCTTCCGACCAACTCCAAGCCTGCGACTGCCACACCCTGCCGGTTACCCATGATGGGGCACTGGTAGGTCTGCTCACGATGGAGAATGTCGGCGAGTTCCTGATGATCAAGGGCGCCTTGGAGGCAGCCCAGGGCGGGCAGCGTCGGGTCCGTTTTGCCTAGGAAGCGGAAGCGCTAGCAAGGCTGGCGGGCCGCTGACCCATGGCCCGCCAGCTATTGTCCACCGGGCGGGATTCGTTGTGCGGGTCCCGCCCGGCTGCATCGGTTGCCCGCTCCTCAGAGCGAGGGAGAGGTCGGCGGAGGCGCCCGGAGCGTGAGCAGGAACGGGTTCCGCTTCGGGCTGACCGTGTTCGGCACGATCAGCCTCGCCCTTTGCCCTTTGGACGCGGGCGCGGATCACGACGGCGATCCTCTCCACGGTACGATCGAAGGGGATCGGCCGCGTACTACCAGTTCCTGACGTAATCCAGCGCGTATTACGCATCCAGATAGTTCGGATTGATGTCCAACGCTGCCTGGAAGTCCTCGACGGCGCCCGAGAGAGCGCCGAGGCGGTAGCGGGCCCGGCCGCGCCACAGCAGGGATTCCTCGGCCTTCGGCGTCCGATACAGGGTCGCAGTGGCCAGATGGATCACATCCTAGAACCGTCCCTGGGTGAAGTAGGCGATGTAGGCCCAAACTGGTGGCGGGTGAAGCGCCAGGGCAGGCCAATGGCCAAGCCCAGCGAGAACCAACCGATCCAGCGCCGCACGGGACGGCATTACAGCAGGCGGATTGGACGCGGCGGGCAGGCCCGTTGAGGAGCGCGGTCACACGCCGTCTTTTCGCCCCCTTTCCCTGCTAGAATACGA
>CAYQUY010000269.1:0-4011 GCA_964420755.1 uncultured Anaerolineaceae bacterium | reverse complement strand
CCAGGTCACCGAGCTTCTCGTCACCTGGCTTGTACGCGCGGCCGAAGTGGACTTCGCCCGCCTGGAGGTCCGGCATGACCTCCCATACGCCAAGGATCTGTCGCCGCCCGTCAAGCCAGCCGACCTGGACCACAAGATCGACGGCCTGGCAGAAGATCGCCTTGGCAGCCTCCATACGCACGCCAGCGTCGGCAAACAGAATGAGCGCCAGGCGGAACACCGCCTCCTTGGGTCCCTCGGCGTGGAAGGTGGACAGGCCGGGGTGATCGCTCATCTGGGCGCGGAAAAGCGCCATCCCGGCATCCCCCTGACGAACCTCCCCGACCACAAGCCACTTGGCCGCCATGCGCAAGGCGTCATCGACGCCATCCTTGACGGTGTACGCCGGGACCGAAGAGCCTGGCAGCGCAGGCCTGGCCTCGAGTGTCACGACGTTTGGGTGCGCTAGCCAGATCTCCTCCGGGTCTTCGATCTTCACGACCCTGGCTTCCCTGGGGATGCCGGAACAAAGCGCGGCGAGTAGGGTGGTCTTGCCCGTGGCCGTTCCACCGATGACCAGAAGTCTCAGCTTTCGATTTACCGCACCGACCAGGTCGTCGATAACCTGGTAAGGGGCCGCCTTCCAGACCACGATCTGTTCGGGGCCCACGGGCCTGGGCTCGAACAGCCGAATGTTGATCGAGGGAAAGCCGTCACCCGGAGCGACGACCGGGTGGAGGATCTTCACTCTTGCACCCCCGAAGTCCGGCGCAAGTGAGCGTCTGGGAAGCTTGGCGTTGACGGTAGGCGTCGCCTCCGATACCGCCCGACCCAGAGGGGCAAGGAGTGTTTCCACCGCGCGCCAGACCTCCTCCGCCGAAAGCTTCCGGTCGACTCGCTCGAAGTGCTCGCTGCCCTTCCGGAGGATCCACAAGCTGCCATCCGGGTTGAGGGCGATCTCGGACAGGTCTTCACGCTCGGGGGGAAGCAGTTCATCGAGGAATCCGAAGCCTCCGACGCGCGCTACGACCTGTTGCACCATGGCCGTCACCAGCGCTGGAGGGGCCGAACCGTCGAGCGCGGAAAGCGTCTTCTGTACCGCCGTCTGCGCCCTGGAAGTCAGCCGGTTGCGGTCCCGGATCTCGGCCAGGGAGATCCCTTCGAGGCGCTTCACGGCGCTGGTGACGACTTCGTCGCGTTGCTCCTCGCTCAGGCTCTGGGTGAACCGGTTCCACATGTCGCACTCCCTACCGCTTGAACTTCACCTTGATCCCGGCGAAGGTGAAGGCACGCCCTTTCTCATTGGAGCGCCCGTCGTCCCTCGTTCCGAACAGCGCGTCGGCGAGCGTGTGAATTCCGCGTGCCAGGCTGTCGGAGGCGAGCACGGCGAGCTTCGCCTCGTTCTGCGCGACGCGGACGGCCGTGTCCTCGGGAATAGAGACCGCAACAGGTGGCGCTCCCATTCCGGCCTTGCGCAGCGCCCCGGCGACCATTTGATGCCACTCGTCCGGCGCATAGTCGCCGCTGGCGGTCATGTTGAGGGCGACGAAGATGTTGGCCGCCGCGATGCGATGCTCCCCTGCCAGGCGCTGGACGACAGTCCGGTACGCCTCGACCGTACGCTGCGCGCCCGAAGCCGTTGGCCGCGCCACCAGAATCAACGTGTTGGCGGCCATGATCGCCGCGGGAGCGATCGACGAAGGAGGAGCGTCGAGAACGATCACCGCGTACCCGTTGTAGGCGGCGGTCATCGCCAAGCTTGGGATGGACTCGGGCTTCTCGGCCGGGATCCCCAGCGCCCTTGATTCGTCGATGACGGTGCGGAATCCCGCGATCACGTCCAGGTCGCCCAGGGGCTGGATGATCGCCTTCAGACCCTCTGGCGTCGGATTGGCCTGCCAACCGGCGATGTTGGGCTCGGGGTTCAGTCCGAGGATGAGGGGCAGGTCGTCGGGGGCGCCTAGGCCAACGAGCAGCGTCCGGAGCCGGCGGCGCGCCGCCTCATAGGCGAGGTTGGTGGCGATGGTGGTCTTGCCCATCCCCCCTGCTTCGTTCCAAACGGTGATGATCCGAAGGCCCGCTACCCCGCCCCTGCGCCGGTCGCCAAGCCAGGGGGCACCTAACGCAGGAGCTCGCGTGCGCAAAGACATGACGGTGTCGTACATGCGGCCCGCAAGTTCCGCCAGATTGACGTCCCCTCGGAATGCGCCTTTCACGCTCGGTACCGCCTGGACTTGCCCCTTGATGTCGTCGGGGACGTTGCCTGGAAGAACGACGTAGGCCGCGCCGGGTACGCTCGTGAGGAGTTCGATCAACGGCGCCGGGCCGGCGAAGATCGTGGCATCGACGACGACGACCTCTGGCTGGTTGGCGAGTTTCCGCTGCAGGTCGTCCGGGTCGTTGGCGAACGACCCAACGCGGAAGCGGCGGTCGGCCATCAGCAGCTGGTACCACTCGGTCACACGCCCTGGAGGTCCGGCCAGAAGGACATTGACCGAGTCTTCCGTTTCGCTGAGTTCGCGCGCCCACGTTTCCATCTTTCCCCTCACGAAGCCGGCGTCGCAGTAGGCGACTGGGTGGGCGTGGCGGTCGGCGTCGGCGTCCGATACCCCACAGGTGTCGGCGTGGGGGTTGCCGTGGGCGCCGGCGTGATCACCAGGTCGGGCAGGAACAGGCCGGATGAGGCGAAGGAGCTCGCCCCTTCGGGGACCAGGTAGAGCGAAAGAGTGGCGTTCGGAGCCGCGTCGAGCGCGGTCAGGAGTTCAAGGGCATTGACGCTCCTCGCCTCGTTCGGTGCCATCCGGCTCGTGAAGTCATAAAGGATCACGTAGGCACCGGTCGGAACCGCCAGAACGACGGTCCCCTCCTGCTCCCGGCGCCGCTGGGAAGCCACAAGGCCTGTGACCGGATCAAGCGCCGGGGTGGCTGCTTCTTCAGCCGCGAAATCTGGCGAGACATAGAGGACACGCAGAGGCTCGATCGCCGCCTTGGTAAACGTCCCAGGCGCAGCTCCCGGGTCCTGCACGTCGATGGAGGCGACGATTCCCACAATGTCCCCAGGGCCGATCAGGCCGGCCATCCCGCCCGAGTCGGTGACCCGCACCGCGACCGCCCGCTCATCAGCGCCGAGGGTGACCGGCTGCCCAAGGTTCCCGGGACGGATCACATCGCCTGCAACGCGATCGACAAGTAGGGCTTGGCCCACGGCAGCTGCGGGGTCTGCAAGCGCATCCGCGGGCACCAGACTCTGAGGGACTTCCCGGACTTCAAGGTCAGCCGCGCCGATCGTCCGGCCCGCAGACATGTCGCTGGCTGCGACGACTACGGACAGCGTGGGTTCGGGGCGTATGAGCGCCAGAGCCCCCACGAAAACCACCACCGCGATCGAGATGGGTATTAGCCTTCGCATCCCAAGCCTCCTGCTATTGCCCTCTCCGAAGAGGGCTTCTCTCAGCGTGCGCTAGGCCTTCGGCCTCCACCACGAGCCTGGCGTGGGCTTCCATGTCAGCCCGAGCGGCTCCCCTGTCGCGGCTTTTCTCTCCGCCGCCTCAACCAATGCCCGGATGAAACCGTCCAGAGGTTGAACGAGCGCGTCGATGATCTCCCCGGTCTTGGAGTCGACCGTCACGACGAGAACCTTCTCCACATCGGCTTGGAGGTCCTTGGCAATCCTCAGAGTCTCGGGGATTCGATCTTCGACCTCGTCCACTATTCCTCCTGTGGCGTGCCATCTGGCGTGTTCGTGGCCCGTGGCGTCGGCCAGCCGGGCGGTGACGAGATTGCCTCCCACCACCCATGAGCGGCAACGGTTGGTTCCACCGTGGCGGTCAAAACGCTGGGTTCCACCCACGGCGCTCCCTCGCCGCCCTGCGGGGATCCCAACTCCCTGAGCAGCCCCACAATGAGAGCCGCCGACATGGCGAGAAGGAGAAACACGACCCATCTGGCGCTCGTCGTATTCACCAGTGACCCTCCCCCATGACGGCCGCAATCTCTTCATCGACGGGCTCGGGTACCTGGAGCATCAAAGGA
>CAYQUY010000268.1:0-4013 GCA_964420755.1 uncultured Anaerolineaceae bacterium | reverse complement strand
GCAAGGAGATTCAGTACTGCCGTGGTGCCGCCCCCGATGATGGCTGCCATGGCAGTGATCATCGGGGTGACACAGCTCGTGCCGACGGTCGAGGCACACAGTAGAACTTGACCCAGCACGCCAACAGCAAGGCCACCCCCAATCCCTCCAGCCCCTAAGCCCATTGCGTTCTCGGCCTGAATGACCCCTCCGAGATAGTCTTCGAACCCGTCACCCGTATCGACGTTGGGAACGCCGGAGAATAGCCGGTCATCAGCCCGGATCACCAAGTATCGCCGTTCCCCGCCCCCATGGCCGAACATTGTGCCGGGGAGAGTGATCCAGATAAGGCGGTAGTCCGGGGCTCCCTCGATGACGGAATAGCCAAACAGCCCGGTGGCACTCTGGGTCGAAGCCCCAGTTGGGATCATGCTGGCGTCATCGAACTCACACCCAATAGGGAAGGAGCTGCCTCAAACCCAGAGCATGTTCCCCTCGACTCGCGCAAGGCCCTCGGAGAGTGGATTGAATCCCGAGAACACAGGGGTGGGGGTGACTAGGAGCGGCAGGATGTTCGGCGTGAAAGGAATCTGACGGGGAGGGATCGCTGCGCGGGCCCCAACAGCGGATGGGCAGACCAGAAGACCCACAATCACAACAGAGATCCCTGCGATACGGGCAATTGCTGCGCGCCTGTTCACCACTACTTCCTTGAGACTCCTGACCCAGGGCCACGCCATTCTCAATTATATGACAGGCCGATTGCCAGAGTTCAACGCGCGCTGGCTTTCCCAGGCGCTCGAGGTGTCATACTTACTTGCCCGGCGCAAACTCCTCTGAACGAATCCCGCAAGCGATCCGTCCACCCTCCGATGAGCATGACCCCGCTGAGGGTTGGCAGGTCATCACCTTTAGCAAGTCTGTCGGACCCAGGGATCGGGAGCTCCTTCACCCCGCTACTGATGCGAAACATGCCTTCGTTCAGCGGCACGCGCAGGTAGGATTCTGATTCGGTCTCCCGGATGACCCGCTCGCGACTCGAACCAGCAACCGACGGATCAAGCGTCGGGCGCTGTGCCAAGTCGAGCTAGTCGGCCCGGCAGCCGACACTATAACCAGGCCATCGGCCAGCGTCAACCAATAGCGCCTCACCTCGGCATTCTCGGGCCTGACACTTCCCGCCGACGCCCCCTCCTGACACGATCCCAGCAAGAGGACACCCAGGTTCCTAGGTGCCTGGGAGCCTAGGTCCCTGGGTGCCTCGACGTGCGCCCCTGAGCAGCAAGCTAACTTGCCACTCAAGGCATCGCACCTGCATCCGTCCGTTCAACGATCTCTCTCCCCACACCATCTCAGACCACCAGATCCCACCCGCCGGAGGCGTCTCGCGGCCCCTCACCCTGCAGGCAGAGTCGCCCGGCAATACCGCTTGTCTGACTTCGATTCTAGGACGGGAACGCGGCGCGTCGGCTTCCAGCTACCTTACAACTGAGAAGCCTTGGCAACAGGGGCTCGTGTCGGCGGAATTACGGCCCAGCCAGCCGCGGACGGCGTAGTACCCGAGGGCCAGCAGCTCCCGGAAGGCCATCTGGCTGTCATGGAGGGCGTCCTCATCCGGCAACAGCGACCTGTGGGCCGCGGACGAGGTTTCCGAGCGCTGGGCTGAAGCGGAGGGAATCGGATGCAAGCCGACCGCCCGGAACGCCCCGAGCGCCCTGCGCATGTGCAGCGGCGAGGTCACCAGGACAAACTGGTCCACGCCGCGGGCTTGAAGAAGCGGGACAAGCGCCAGTGCCTGCTCACGAGTGTCCTGGGAGGCCGACTCGAGCACAAGCCTCGCCTCGGGCACTCCCGCCTGCTGCAAAGCCTGGCCGAGCGGAACGCTCTCGGGCTCGGGGCTCGTGAGCCCTTCCGCCTCCCCTCCGGAGGCGAACACCCAGAGGTCTTCCAGGAGCCGGTAGAGCCGGGCCGCCTCAAGCACTCGCAAGCTACTCGATTCGCTCAGAACGTTGATCTCCTCGCCACCCGATCGGAACGTGGCGCTGCCGCCCCCCAGGACAACGATCGCGGTCGCCCCCTGCGCCTGCGCCGGGTCCGTGATCGGTCCATACCCGGCTCCCAGCACCCATTCCATCGACACCGCCGCGAGCGGCGTGCTGATCACCCAATAGAAGATGGCCAGCCCAGCCAGCCAGGTTCTGCCCCACTGCCGCCGGCTCCGCCGCCCATACAGCAGGACCACTCCGATGGTCACGCCGAGCAGCAGGAAGAGAGCCGAACCTGGCAAGAAGTAGGCCTTGACAAGCTCAACAACGGTTTCCATGGACATGTCCCTCTGACCCCGGCGCGCGACTGACGGCCAGAGCGCACGTGTGGTCACACCTTGCCCCAAGCATACCCCAAGCGAAGGATTCCGCCGACCTTCCCCTCGGGCCGCGTTGCGCTCTTCGCCACGACTAGATGGTGTGCGCCCAGGCGCACAAGCAGCGGGAGCCTGGCGCGCAGTCCCCCCGCCAGGTAGACGCTGCCTCTGAGCCAACCTCGAGGCGCTTTCCTCTCTCTCGTACTATAATGGTGCCCTGCCGACCGGACCGCCAAGGCCATACATGCAGCGCTGGTTGCGTCGACTTCTAGGCGGGAAATCATCTCCCGATGTGGCCGTGGAGCCCAAGGCCGATCAGGAGGATCCAGCGTCGCAGGCGCGCGAGTATCTGGCGCGCGTACAGGTCAAGATCGGCAAGCTGGCGGAAGAGTTCGCCTCCGGCGCCATCAACCGGGCCCAATTCCAGGAACTCTTCGAGCATTACCAGAACGAGAAGAAGACGGTCGCGGCCTGGATCGAGAGCTCTCCCGGCTCCCCGGCTTGGCGTCAAGCCGCCAAGGAAGGGGAGAGCGTCGTCATCCGCACTCGGCACTCGGCCACCGTCCTGGGGTACGCCGTCTACGAGAACGACTCGGGGATGCCCCTGAACACGATCGGCAGGTTCGAGGTCGATCCGGCTCTGGCTGTCCCAATGCTCTCCTCCTACCGCTCTGCCACACGGGAGATCTTCGGCGCCGGCCTCCAGTCCACGCAGATCGAAGGTGGACGTTGGGTGTGCTTCGTGGCCGGTGAGTACACCACCGTCCTGGCTCTCTTCTCAACCGAGCCCGCCGCGAGCCAGTTGGCCTCTCTCGAGGAACTGCATCGACTGTTCGAACAGGCCAACCGGCCCCTCCTGCAGACCCAGCCCGTCCGGCCCGAGACGCTGGTCTTCCCTCACGCCTACTACCTCGGCCGCGGCGAGTGAGGACCCATCAAAGCCATGCCTGCCGTGCCCGTGCTGAAAGTCGTAATCGTTGGCGACGGAAATGTCGGGAAGACGTCCCTGGTCCGCCGCTACTGCGAGGGCATGTTCAGCGCCTCACGCGTCGCCACCATCGGCGTGGATTTCCAGACGAAGCAGGTTCGTCTGGAGGACATCGAAGTCAAGCTCTCCATCTGGGACATGGCGGGCCAGGAGCGGTTCCAGGCAGTGCGCACGGGTTTCTACAAGGGCAGCCGCGCGGCAGCGATGGTCTATGACGTCACCGACCCGGTTACCCTGGCCAACCTTACGCGCTGGCGTCAGGAGTTGGCCGGGGTCAGCCCCATGCCGCCGATCGTCGTCGTCGGAAACAAGATTGACCTCGCTCGCGCGCAGCCGCCAGATCCCGCACGCGCCTTCGCCGAATCCATCGGTGCCCCATACCTAGAGACAAGCGCCGCCACCAGCGAAGGCGTTCCCGCCCTTTTCGAGACACTGGCCCGGCTGGCCTACGGGCCTCCGCCGCCCCAGGCTGCGCCCGCGCCGCCGGCAGAGCCTGGCCCCACCGCGCCCCAGGCCCCTACGCCTTCGGCGGAGCCACCACCCGTCGCGGCCCACGGCCTGATCGAGCCGGGCGCCGCGGGAACCCAGGCGCCGGCCGAGCCCGGCGTAGCCGCGGGCCAGCCACCGGCCGAGCCCGGGCCAACACAGGGGGAGAACTGACCTGCCGCGGGCACGAGCGACGTG
>CAYQUY010000267.1:0-4013 GCA_964420755.1 uncultured Anaerolineaceae bacterium | reverse complement strand
CTAGATTTCTGTCCGCATCGGCCCGTGCGCAGACGGTCATTCCGCGGACAGCCACGGGGGCCTGCGGCTCATGCCTGGCCCGATTGCCCACTGCCCCGTACGTCCTAGCCCGCGATGACCGTGCCAACCGGCTGGCCAAGGACCGCTTTGACAAGGCTATCCGGCTTCCACATGTCCAGGACGGTGATCGGCAACTCGTTGTCCATGCAGAGCGAGATGGCCGTGCTATCCATGATTTGCAGGCGAAGGTTGAGGAGGCCAATGTATGTCAGGCGGTCGAAGCGCTTGGCCTTCGGGTTCTTCTGCGGATCCGACTCGTAGACCCCGTCGACCTTGGTGGCTTTGATCAGAACGTCGGCGTTGATCTCCATTGCCCGCAGCGCGGCCGCCGTGTCGGTGGAGAAGTACGGATTTCCGGTTCCTCCACCCAGGATCACGACGCGGTCCTTCTCCAAATGGCGGATCGCCCGGCGCCGGATGTAGGGCTCCGCCACCGCCCGCATCTCGATCGCCGACATGACCCGGGTGACGACGCCAGTTCGTTCCAGGGCTTCCATCAGGGCCAGCGAATTCATCACCGTGCCGAGCATGCCCATGTAATCAGCGGTGGCGCGTTCCATGCCATGCTCGATCCCGTCGCGGCCTCGCCACAGGTTGCCCGCCCCGATCACGATCGCCACCTGGACGCCGTAGCTACGAACCTGCTGCACCTTGGCAGCCACCTCTTCGGCCCGAGTAGGATCGACGCCGAACCCCTGCGGCCCGGCCAGGGCTTCCCCGCCGAGCTTGAGTAGCACGCGGCGATAGATAGGTTCGCTCATGCCGATATCCTCATCTGGGAGTTGCCGGCTTCCCCCCAACCGCCAGGCGGCCGATCCATCAAGAACACGGGCCAACACAAGGTTGGCCCGGGCATGTTACTCGGCCTCCTGGCCGACGGTCCAGCGCGCAAAGCGCCGGATGCTGATCTTCTCCCCCGTCGTGGCGATCATCTCCTGCAGCAGCTCGGCGACGCTCTTCTGGTCGTCCCGGATGTACGGCTGCCGCACCAGGCACACCTCCTCGTAGAACTTCTCCAGTCGGCCATCTACAATGCGATCGACGATGTTCTCTGGCTTGCCTTCCTCCAGGGCCCGCTTGCGGGCTTCCTGGCGCTCATGATCGACCACTTCGGCGGGGATGTCCGCGACGTCAACCCAGCGAGGCGAGTTGGCTGCAACCTGTAGGGCGATCTCATGGGCAAAAGTCCGGAATTCCTGGGTGCGGGCCACGAAGTCGGTCTCGCAGTTGACCTCGACCATGACGCCCACGCGCCCGTCCCCATGGCTGTACAGATCGAGCATGCCCTCGCGCGTCTCGCGATCTGCCCGCTTGGCCGCCGCAGCCAACCCCTTCTCGTGCAGGAGCGCCACGGCCTTGTCAAAGTCCCCGCCGGCCGATTCCAGCGCCTTGCGGCAGTCCAGAACGCCAGCTCCGGTCTCCTGACGCAGAAGCTTGACCTGCTCGGCCGGGACGTTCATTTGGCCGCCTCCTCGGCGCCCGGTTCCTCAGCCTTGGCCTCGCCTTCTTCTCCCTCGAGCTGCTCCGCCTCCCCATATTCGCCGGTCTGCAGCTTGGCCAGGGTCGCCTCGCCCAGAAGCTCCTCATCCGTCATCTCGACCTCGGCCTTCAACTCGGCGGCCTCCTCACCCACCCCCTCCACTTCCTCTTCCTTGCGCAGCGCCTTGCCTTCCAGCACCGCGTCGGCTATCTTCGAGGTCAGGAGCTTGATGGCTCGGATGGCATCGTCGTTGGAGGGGATGACGTAGTCCACTCCGCCCGGGTCACAATTCGTGTCGACCAGCGCCAGAACGGGGATTCCCAACAGGTTGGCCTCGTGCACCGCCGTCTCCTCGCGCCGCACGTCCACGACGAAGACGACCCCCGGCAAGGAGCGCATGCCACGGATGCCACCCAGTCGAAGCTCCAGGCGTTCGATCTGACGGGTGAGGGACAAGGCCTCTTTCTTCGCCAGCTGATCGAACTCACCTGCCTCTCGCCTGCGCTCCAACGCTTCCAGCTCGTCGATCCGGCTGCGGATCGTACGCCAGTTGGTCAGCGTCCCGCCAAGCCACCGGGCGTTGACAAAGGGCATGCCGCAGCGGACGGCCTCGGTCTCGATCGTTTCCTGCGCCTGCCGCTTCGTGCCGACAAACAGGACCTCCTGACCGGCGGCCACGCAGTCGCGGACGAGGGCATACCCCTTCTGGAGGGCGTCGAGGGTCTGCTGCAGATCGATGATGTGGATGCCGTTGCGCTCAGTGAAGATGTATTGCTTCATGCGCGGGTTCCACTTGCGGGTCCGGTGACCGAAGTGGACCCCCGTCTCGAGCAGGGCTTTCATGCTAATGATGGCCATGGATACGGACCTCCTATGCGTTATGCCTCCGCCTCCTTCAACCCTGACTGGAGCCGATTGGCCCATCGGCACGCCCAATCAGGTCCGGAGGCGTGTGAGATATGCCCTGTCGGGCAGAAATCTCCCGCCGAGGAATGCTCTCCTGGCGGGAGCAGGTTCAGTTTACCACACCAGCCGGCAATCCGTCAAAGCTCGCCTCGGTTTCGCCGGCGCGAGAGCCGCAGGCCATCGCCCGTCTGCGGACCTGACGGGTCGGCGGCCGCCAACCCTCCCTCAGGCTTTGGCGGCTCCCCCCTTCTCCGTACCGCTCTTCGACTGGATCCGCCGCAGGAACCGATCCACGTCGATCACCACCCGGTAGTGCTCGCCCTCCCCTACCTTCTCGACCTCATCCCACACTTCCGCCCGGAAGCTGATCTGGCGGTCTTCCACGGCGGTGACCTCCACCCGCGCCCGAACCGTCATCCCGATCGGCGTCGGCCCCAGGTGTCGCAGGCGGATCCCCGACCCGACGGTGGTTTGCCCCTCCTCGAGCATCGGCTCGAGCAGCTCAAGACAGGTCCGCTCGACCAGCATGGCCATCGCAGGAGTTGCCAGCACCCTTAGGCTGCCGCTCCCAATGTGCTGGGCGGTGCGGTCCTCGGTCACCACAAGCGTCTTCTCCCCGACCAGGCCGGGCCTAATCTCCGCCAGGCTCATATTTCTCGCCTCCCTCGATTCCCCGCCCTTCGGCGGCGACCGCCGCCATGGCCAGCCGGTCGGTGTGACTCAGGCTGACGCTCCAGTTCTCCAATCCCAGAGCCTCCGCCTGCTGTCTTGCCCTGCCCAACAGCCTCAACTGCGGCTCGCCTCGAGGGCCGCGCACGGTCTCAATCTCTTTCCAAGCCACCTCGCCGATTCCGGTTCCCAGCGCCTTGGAGGCAGCCTCCTTGGCCGCGAATCGGGCGGCCAGGGAGGGGATCCGCCCGTCGCAGTCGATCAACTCTTGAGGGGGGTACAGCCGGTCAAAGAAACGCTGTCCGTGCCGCGCGATGGCGGCCGAGACCCGGTCGATCTCGATGACGTCAACCCCCAACCGGATCACAGCCTAGCCTCGCGGCCCGGCGACGGCGATGGCCAGGCGCTCGGGGTCGAGGAAGCGCCGGGCGGTCTCGAGAATTTCGTCCCGCGTGACCGATCGCACCAGGTCGGGGTAGCGCTGGTGGTAGTCGAGGCCAAGGTGGAAGCGCTCCAGGTGGACCAGGGCCCCGGCCACGCCCTCATTGGACTCGAGCTGCAGCGGCAGGCGGCCGATGAAATGGGCCTGGTTCTCCAGGAGCTCACCGGGAGTCACACGGCGCGTAACGAACTTGCGGATCTCCGCCCGGATCAGGTCGATCGCCCGATCGACATTCGCCGGATTGACGCCTGCGGTCACCTGCCACGGCTCCGGCCCCGGCCCCCCGCCGATCGAGCTGTAGGCGTAGTAGGCCAGGCCCGCCGACTCCCGGACGGCGTCGCCGATCCGGCCAAAGAGGCCAAACCGGCCCAGGATGCTGTTCCCCACGGCGGCGGCATGATAGGCCGCGTCGAGCCGGCCGGGCCCGGAGTCTCCCACAATGAGATCACACTGGCT
>CAYQUY010000266.1:0-4070 GCA_964420755.1 uncultured Anaerolineaceae bacterium | reverse complement strand
GTCGCTGTATGAGCAGCTGCGCTGACCCGGCGGTCGCTCCCCTGATCTTGAGCCGCACATGAGTCACGACCTGCCCTCGTGGGTGCATGCCTCTCCGGATGTCGCCGCTGCGCTGGCGGCGGGCAGTCCGGTCGTCGCCCTCGAGTCAGCGGTGATCACGCACGGCTTGCCTCGGCCGGCGAACATCGAGATCGCGCGTCAGATGGAAGCACAGGTAAGCTCGGCCGGCGCCCGCCCCGCCACCGTCGCCGTCCTCGAGGGTGAGATCCGGGTCGGCCTTTCGCCCGAGGACCTGGAACGGCTGGCGTTGGCCTTGGACACGCGCAAGGTGAGCCGAAGGGACCTGGGAATCGTCACCGCCCAGGGCGGCAACGGCGGCACAACGGTCTCGGCCACCCTGCACATCGCACAGGCCGCCGGCATCCGCGTGCTGGCGACCGGCGGGATCGGCGGGGTGCATCGGGGCACAACAGGGGACATCTCCGCCGATCTTCCCGAGCTGGCCCAGACGCCCATGGCCGTGGTGTGCTCAGGGGCCAAGTCGATCCTCGACTTGCCCCGCACGCTGGAGTGGCTGGAGACGGAAGGCGTGCCGGTCATCGGCTGGCAAACCGACCAGTTCCCAGCATTCTTCAGCGTCACCAGCGGCCTTCCGGTCACCGGGCGCGTGAACGATGCCGACCAGGCAGCCGCCATTCTGCGGTCTCATTGGTCTTTGGGCCAGAAGGGGGCAGTCCTGATCTGCGTTCCTTGCCCCCCGGAGGCGGCCATGCCCGCAGCCGAGGCTGAGGCTGCCCTCGATCGGGCGCTGTCCGAGGCCGCACAGGGCGGCGTCAGCGGCAAGGAGTTGACGCCCTTCTTGCTCTCTCGCCTGGTCGAGCACACGGGAGGCGCCAGTCTGAGGGCTAACCTGGCTCTGCTGCGGCAGAACGCCCGCGTGGCCGGCGAGATTGCCTGCGCCTGGGTCCGCTGGAGCCGCATCCTCGAGGCCTAGGCACAGGCCGCGACAACCACAGGACTTTGGAAGTCAGCCCATCAATCCGTGGCAATCATGACGCTCGAGGCTTTGATGACCGCGTAAGCGGGGGAGCCGGCGGACAGGCCGAGGCGTTCGGCGGACTCCTTGGTGATGATGGCCACAAGCTCGATCCCCGGCGTCAACTCAAGCAAGACCTCAGAGTTGACGGCCCCGGGCTTAACGGATTTCACCTTTCCCTTCAGGACATTGCGCGCGCTGAGCTTCACGGACTCCTCCTACGCAGGCCCTCGACCCTCCGCATGTCTTGGCGGGAAGCCCGACGATCGGACGATCACCACACGGCTCCGGAGCAACCCGTCTGCAGCGGCGTGCTACTCTTCCGTCACCCTCAACCGCACGTCGAGGGCCGCGGCTCCCCGACCTACTTCCCACACCCGCAACGGATTGATCTCAACCTCGCCGATCTCGGGGAAGTCAGCCGCGAGCTGCGCCACTCGCATGACGACCTCCAGCACGGAGGCCCGGTCGGCGGCCGGAAGGCTGCGAAACCCGCGCAGTCGCCGCCCGGCCCAGGTCGAATCGATGAGCTGCTCTGCCTCGACCGAGTTCAGCGGCGCCAGGGCGAAGGCGACGTCGTTCAGCCCCTCCACCTCGACCCCACCGGAACCAAACATCACCAGCGGGCCGAACTGCGCATCGCGCACGACGCCGACAATGACCTCTTGCCCCGGCGGCAGGCTTTCCTGGACCCAGACGCCCTCGATGCGAGCTCTTGGCGCTACACGCCTGGCCGCCTGCCTGACCCGCTCGAAACCCTCGATCACCTCCTGCTTCTTCTCGACACCGAGCAGCACGCCGCCGATGTCCGACTTGTGGGTCACGTCGGCAGAGGCGATCTTGAGCACAACCGGGTAGCCGACCCGCTCCGCAGCCCGCGCTGCCTCACCGGGGCTGCGCCCCAGCTCCGTCGCTGGGGTGGCGATCTTGTAGGCGTGGAGGATTTGCGCGGCTGCGCCCATTGCGAGCAAGCCATCCCGGCCGCGGGGCGCCTTGGTCAGGAGCGATCGAGCGGCTTCCCGGCGAATGCCTGCCGGCCGAGTCGGCTTCACCTGCGGCGCGGCCAGCTGCTCCTGCCGCACGGCCAGGACGCGCAGCGCCGAGGCCGCCCTTTCCGGAAACCGGTAGTCGGGCACGTGCGCCTGGCGGAAGAGGCGCGAGGCATGACTGACCAGGTCCTCACCCATCAGGGCCACGACCACCGGTTTTTCCGCCAGTCGGATGATGGGGATGATCGCCCCGGCCACCTCGGCGGCCGTTGACATGGGCGGCGGCGGCAGGATGACCATGACCCCGTCCACAGCCTCATCCCCCAGCAGAACGTTCAGGCAGGCGGCATATTCCAGGGGGCCGGCCGAGGCCAGCATGTCGATCGGGTTCCGCACGCTGGCCGCAGGCGGCAGAATCCGCTGCAGGGCATTTCGCGTCGCCCGGCCGAGGTCGGCCATCTCGAGGGAGTTGGCCGCGAGGGCATCGGCCGCGATGGCGCCCGGCCCCCCCGCGTTCGTCAGCACGGCCATGCGCCGGCCTTGCGGCAGAGGGCACCAGGCCAGCGCCCGCGCCCAGTTGAACATCTCCTCGCTGCTCTCGGCCCGGATGATCCCGGCTTTGCGGAACGCGGCATCGAAGGCGGCATCCCGGCCCGCCAGGGCGCCGGTGTGCGAAGCCACCGCCTCTTGCCCGTGCGCCGACCGCCCCACCTTGATCGCCACAACCGGCTTCGACCGCGTCACCCGCCATGCCTGCTGGACGAAACGCCGCCCGTCACCCACGCCTTCCAGGTACATGGCCACTACCCGGGTGTGCGGATCAGCGACTGTCGGCGCCAGCACGTCGCCTTCGGTCAGGTCCATCTGGTTGCCCAGGCTCACCAGGCGTGACAGGCCGAACCCCTGGCCGCGCGCCCAGTCGATGACCGCCTCACAGATCGCCCCCGAGTGAGAGAGGAAGGCGATGTCGCCCGGGATGGGCCCCGGCAACGGGAGGAACGTCGTGTCGATCGGGAGATGGGTGTCCAGCAAGCCGATGCAGTTGGGGCCGATCACCCGCATCTCATGCCTGCGGGCGATCTCCAGACACCGCTCCTCGAGGGCCCTGCCTTCGGGACCGACCTCCCGGAAGCCGCCCGACCCGATAATGACAGCCTGGATGCCACGCCTGCCGCATTCCTCGAGCGCCTGGGGGACCGCGGCGCCGGGGATCAAGATCATCGCCAGGTCCACCGGGTCGGGGACGCTGGCGACATTGGGATAGATCGGCCGGTCAAAGAGCCTCCCGCCGTGGGGGTTGACAAAGTGGATTTCGCCCTGGTACCCGGAGACGACCAGGTTCCGGGCCACGCCATACCCCAGCTTGCCCGGGTTCTGGCTGGCCCCGATGACGGCCACACCTTGCGGAGCGAAGAAGGAATGTAGCATCAGACAACCCTCCGGCTCGTAGTCACCATGCCCATGGCAGCGCAATTCCAGGCCCACGGGAGGCTGCGCCAGCCCCGTCTAGCATCCTCGGCATTCCTCTGTAGCGCAAGGGGCCCAAGCAAGGCCTTGGCCGGGCACAAGCCTCCCCCGTCCGAGCGGGCGCGGCCGTGGCAACCGGGGCAAAGGCGACTCCCCAGGCCGAATTCATCCTTGTCCTCCGTCCCTCCACCGGCCGGCTCACCCCTTTCCCGTTGCCATCCCATGCCCCAGTGTGTTAGAATGCCCCCAAGGCGTTGCCCGTCGCCACGGGCGGAGGCCGAGCATGGTTGAGGTCTCGATCGACAGCATCCGTGTCAGCCTAATGTCGCAGCACCGGATTGTAATCCTCAAGGACACGCAGTCCGAGCGCTTCCTCCCCATCTGGATCGGTCCCTTCGAGGCCGAGGCCATCACTGTCAGCCTGCAGGAGATGGAAGTGGCCCGGCCCCTGACTCACGACCTGCTGCGGAACGTCATTCAGGCCCTGGGCGCCGAGGTTATCCGGATCAAGATCACCGAGCTGCGCGACGACGTCTTCTACGCTCGCATTGTGATGCGTTTCAACGGCCGCGAGATTG
>CAYQUY010000265.1:0-4078 GCA_964420755.1 uncultured Anaerolineaceae bacterium | reverse complement strand
ATCGCGTGCGCGCCCACTCTTTGGCTAGGCAAGGAGTCGCGTGCCTTCTTGCCCAGGAGACTTTGAATCGCACCCTCAACGAGGGTGCAGAGAGACACGCCGAGGTGATCGCCCGAGGCGTGTCTTCATGTCTTGCCCAATCGCTGCGTCGGCGGGATGTCCCCATGCCCGCTCTTGAGGCCGGATGCAAGGAGCCCGCTCGTTGTCCGACAAGCGAAGGCACCTCGGCCGATAGCGGCCGGCCGAGGGCCAGCATCCAGGGCGCGGATTGTGCCCTCTCTGCCATCACCCATCTGACTCATAGCCGAGCAGAGGTTGCCTGGGAAACCGCGAAGGAGGTGAGACCCTCAAGAAACGGAAGGCGCTGCTCACGTGACCCGTTTGGCCAGAGGATGGCCAATCATTGTGGAGGAGACCGAGATGTTTAAGAAGGGACTTCCGATCGGGACGCTTGTCGTCATCCTGGTCATCGCCCTGGCGGCCATCGGCGTAGGCTACGGCCTATGGAGCAAGGTGCTCTTCGTCAGCGGCACCGTGGCAACCGGAAACGTCAACGCAGAGTTCCTCTCGCCCAGCACAAACGACACAGGCACCGATCCAGGGTACACCAAGGACGTTGGGAGCTGCACGGTCGCTCTTGCCGCTCAACCCGGGGCCGGGCCTAACGACCTATTGACCGTCACCATCACGAATGGGTATCCGAGCTACTCCTGTACCGTCAGCTTCTCGGTCAAGAACTCGGGCTCCATCCCAGTGATGGTGCAGGCCTTCAACTTCGCGGGTCTGCCGCCTGTGCTGGATCTCACGGCAGAACTGCCGACCGTCGGCACTCAGATCGATGCCGGTCACACCGCGGACGGTCGCCTGACTGTCCACGTACGCCAGGAGGCAGAGGAAAGCGCCAACTACGTCTTCAGCGCCGCCATCACGCTCGTCCAGTGGAACGAGTTCCAGTGGAGCGCGATGGCTCTGTGCCAGAAGGACGAGAACTGGGTCTGCGTGCCTGGGGCGACGGGCGTTCTCTACTATCCACCCTCCGGCGCGACCTTCAGCTATGACTTCAATGCCGAGGGGCTGACGCCGCTAACGGACTACAGCCTGATCTATTACCCCGAGCCGCAAACAACGTGGCCGTGGCCCGTGACGGTCATCAAGACTGGGACATCGGATGCCGATGGCGACCTCCATCTGACGGGGTCCTGGGCTATCGCCAGCCTTCACAACGCCAAGATCTGGCTCGTCCCCAGCTCTGCCATCAACGCATCCCACGAAATATTCGACTGGACCCACCCCTATCACAACTACCTCTTCGAGGAGACTTTGATCGACTTCAACTATCCGTAAGTCCATGCGCCAGGACGCGCGGTTCGCGGCAGCCCGCCCGTCGGGGACCGTCATCCGCTCCCGGTGATGTGTAGAGTGGTGGCTGGGACGGAGGGGGCGATCCCCTCCGTCCCGGCCGGGTGGCTTGCGCCGTCATCCATGCAGGTCAGGGGGCTCGTTCCTATCAGAACGGTGATGGTGGGCCGGTTCTGTTGTGCTTGAAAGGGAGAAAGAAGTGAAGTCGGGCATCGTCGCTCGATTCCCATTCAAGGGGCTGATCGTGTCCGCGGTTATGCTCCTTGCCGCGGGGACCAGCCTTGGCATGGGCGACCCTTCCTTCAGCTGTGGCCATTGCGGCCGCACCTCCTTGGGAGTCGAATTCACGAGGGCTTTCACCAACGACGACGGCGTGGTCAACGACCGAAGCCGGGACCCTGGAGATAATGGCGTTGACCCGGGCAATGGCAAGGCCGTCGGCCGGTGCTTGGCGAGCCCGGTCGGGACGGGCACCGTTCGGGTGAGCATCACGAACGGCTACCCGGGCTACACTTGCCGCGTGTGGGTCAAGGTGCGGAACGTCGGCTGCAAGGCCGTTCGTCGTCAGTCAGTGGCCATCACGGCTCCCCCCGAGCTCGCCGTGACCGAGGTGAGTCCCCAACCATGCCTGGTGCTTCAGCCAGGGCAGGAGCGATTTGAGGCCTACGATGTGCGGATCCTGCAATCTGCGGAAGAAACGGCCGTCTATCAGTTCATGATCCGGGAGACGTTTCGAGAGGCGCTGAGCGGATGCGGCGGTTGTCGGTAGCTCCTGGGGTTACCCTCCTATTGAGGAAATTGCCCAGAGTCGGGATGGTGGTACCGCGCTCTGCGGAAACGGAGCCCTATGCCGTCGCTGCCGGCATTGCGAAGGAGCCAGTCAGGTCGGTCGGCCAGAGCATGTACAGGTGGTTGTGGCTGGTGATCCTCCTCTGGCTGGCAGCCGTCTACGCTCTGGTGAACGTCGGGCTTCCCAGAATCCTGGATGCATCGGCCAGCATGTACCTTGGCCAGCCGTTGGCCTGGCTAGCTCTGGCGGATCTCGCCTACCTCGGCTGGCGCTTCGGCCTGAAGGAACGGCCGGCCGTCAACCGGCACCTCACCGCGATGGGTTTCCTGGCCGGTCTGTTCCAGGTGGCGCTCCTGGTCTTCGCCGGCCTGGCGTATGGCTTTGGCCGCTCGCCGTACGCCCACCAATTTCTGCCGCTGCTGGGGAACCTGCTCTACGTGGGGTCGATGCTGCTTGGGGTCGAGATTGCGCGGGCCTATCTGGCGGTTCTCTTCGGCCAGGGAAGCCCGCTGGCCTCGGTGGCGGCGGTCTCGCTGCTCTTCGCCTTTGTGGGAATCCCGGCTGGACGGTACAGCGCCGTTGAGGGAGCCGCCTCGCTCTTCCGCTTCTCGGGTGAGACCCTCCTCCCTGCGATCGCGCAGAACGTGCTCGCTTCCTTTCTGGCCCTGAGCGGCGGCCCGGTTGCGGCCCTCGGGTACCGACTGGCCATCCACGCCTTCGAGTGGCTGTCGCCCATCCTGCCCAACCTGCCTTGGGCGGCGATTGCCTTTGTGAGCACGATGGGCCCAGCTCTGGGCCTCCTACTGATGCAAGGCCAGCTGCAGCCGCGAACCGCTGCCCAGGAACGGACCCCCGCGCGGTCAGGATCGGCTGGCGGGCTGTGGGTGCTCGCGGCCCTGCTGGCGGTGACGCTGGTGTGGTTCAACAGCGGCTTCTTCGGCGTCCAGCCCACTGTCGTGAGCGGCGTGAGCATGCTCCCGGCACTGAAGCCGGGGGACATCGCCATCGTTCGGCCGGTGGAAGCGGAGAGCATTCAGGTCGGCGACATCGTCCGCTTCCGCCACGAAGGCCTTCCGATCCTGCACCGAGTGGTTGAGATCCATGAGACGGATCGAGGTCTGGAGTTTGTGACCCAGGGGGACGCGAACAACGTCCAAGATGCGGCCTTTGACGAGAGCCAGCTCGAAGGGAAGGTCGTGCTTGTGGTTCCCAAGCTGGGATTGGCCGGGGTGGGTGTGCGCCAGATGATCGAGTGGATCCGAGGAGGCCCCGGATGAGGGCGCTTGGGCGAAAGACTCTGCCCATTGCGGCGCTCGTAGTTCTCGGCATCTTCCTGATCGGCGTCCTGCCGGTTGGCAACGCTTTGTGGATGCGGATGCTCGGAGTTCAGGGCGTGGTGAGCATCGGCGTTTTCAGCCCAACGCCAGAGACAGGGTGCACCCATACGCAGGGCTTCTGGAAGAACCATCCCGAGGCATGGCCGGTGGAGGAGATCACGATCGGCGGGGTAACCTACCCGAAGATGGAGGCCATTGCCATTCTGGAGACATCACCAGAAGGCGATGCCACCTACATACTGGCCCACCAGTTGATCGCTGCCAAGCTCAACATCGCCAACGGAGCCGATCCAAGTGCTGCGGCCGAGACCATCGACGCTGCGGACCAATGGCTCATCGTGTACCGGCTGGGGAGCGATCCGGATCCGGACGACCCGGACCGGGCGGATGGCATTGCCATGGCCGGCATCCTGACCGAATACAACGAGGGCGCGATGGGCCCAAGGGGCTGCACCGAACCAGAGGAGGTGCCGGAGTTCCTGGTTGTCGCCTCTCCGACCGCTACGGGCACAGAAACGGCAACCAGCACCGCCACCGCGACCGACATGGCCTCGCCCACGGCGACCGCTACCCCGACGCCCACAGACACGCC
>CAYQUY010000264.1:0-4083 GCA_964420755.1 uncultured Anaerolineaceae bacterium | reverse complement strand
CCCCAGGCTCTTCCCGCAACGTGCGAAATGCGACACTGATTTCCATGAAGGCCGAAGGCCCCTGAGACATGCTCTCGTTCTTGGGGATGGCGGGATCGGTTCCAATCGGGGCTAGGGCGTCAAGACCCCAAACGTGCTTCGTGGGGCCGGGGGGCCCTTGGTGGCGCCGGGGTTCCGGCTAGTGCTACAATGGTCGCTACGTTCCGGTCGGGGCGTGCGGCCCAGAATCCAAGATTGGGAGCCTCCAGGCGACCCCTGAAGACATGTGGAGATGGGTCGCGAAAAGCCTATGTGGAAGACGTACTACACTCCCAAGACCCTTGACGAGGCTCTGGCGCTTCTGGCGGCACACGGCCCGAAGGCGCGAATCGTGGCGGGCGGAACCGACCTGATCCTGGAGCTCGAAAGGGGCGTCCGTACCGGAATCGACGCGCTGATCGACATCACGCGACTGCCCGGCCTCGACGCCATTTCCCTGGACTCGGACGGCTGGGTCCATCTGGGGCCGTTGGTGACGCACAACCAGGTCGCCGGATCCGATCTCATGCTGGACCGGGCATTCCCCCTCGCCAGGGCGTGCTGGCAAGTGGGTGCCCCTCAGATCCGGAACCGGGGCACCGTTGCCGGCAATCTCATCACGGCTTCGCCCGCGAACGATTCCATCTCCCCGCTCTCTGCGCTCGGGGCGCGGATCACGCTCCGCTCTCAACGTGGTGAGCGCACCGTCCCCATCGAGTCGTTCTACACGGGCGTGCGCAAGACGGTCATGCAGGCAGATGAGCTCCTTTCGGACATCGTCTTCCGGCCTCTCGGGCGCGGGGCACGGGGCACCTTCGTCAAGTTGGCTTTGCGCCGGGCTCAGGCGATCTCCGTCGTGAATGTAGCGGTTGTGCTGTGGCTCGACAAGAAGGTGGTGACCGGGGCAGCGGTCACCCTGGGCGCAGTGGCCCCCACGATCCTGCATGCCCAGGAGGCCGAAGCCTTCCTGACCGGCAAGCGTCTGACCCCCAAGGTCATGGCCGAAGCTGCCGAGTTGGCGGCGGCCGCCGCCAGACCGATCTCGGATCTGCGTGCTTCGGCCGAGTATCGGCGGGAGATGGTCCGGGTGTGCACGTTGCGCGCCCTGAGAGCGCTGGCTGGCAGCGTCGAGCGGGAGGGGCATCCTGCCCACCCCGTCATGCTTTGGGGGGCCGCGCAGGGCCGGCGCAACGGCCGCCCCGCCCTCTGGGCTCTCCACGACGGCAGACAGCCCATCGAGACGACCATCAACGGCAGGCGCTACTCCTTCGCCACCGGTCACAACAACACGTTGCTGCGACTGCTGCGGGAGGAGGCCGGCCTGACCGGGACCAAGGAAGGCTGCGCCGAGGGCGAGTGTGGCGCGTGCACGGTGTTCCTGGATGACATGGCCGTGATGTCGTGCCTGGTGCCGGCACCCCGGGCCCACGGGGCAGAAATCGTGACGGTAGAGGGTCTCGGGACCGAGACGGCCCTTCATCCCATTCAGGAGGCGTTCATCGACGAGGGGGCGGTGCAATGCGGCTACTGTACGCCAGGCTTTCTGATGGCCGGCGCCAAGCTCCTGGAAGAACGGCCGCGACCCAGCCGCGAGGACATCCAGCAGGCGTTTACCGGCAATCTGTGCCGATGCACCGGGTACTACAAGATCATCGCTGCGGTGGAAAGGGCAGCTGAGTTGGGAAGGCCTGGCCAAGCAGCGCCGGGCCTGTAATCCGAGCCCGAGAGGGCCGTCTGCGCTGCCAAACGGAGGCAAGAATGGGGCGAGATACCTGGCGATACCGAGCACGGGAGAGAGAGCGGGAGAAGAAGAGGCGGATGAACCCGATCTGGCGGGGCATCGGCTGCGTGCTGATCGCGTTCCTGACACTGGGTGGCTATGGTTTCGCCGACTGGTTCCTGCGTGCCAACGCCACCTCTGGGTGGGTAGCCATTCCGGCCGTGTTTCTGCGCCCGCCCTTCGCCCCCTGGCTGCCGTATGGCATTCTGGTCAAGGTCGTCGTCGCCATCCTCTTCATGTTGATGAGCTACGGCCTGGTCAGCACCGTCTATGCCATCCTCTTCCCGATCCGGCCGGAAGCGATGGATGTCCCGCCGCTTCAGCGCAAGCGGTGACCCTGGCGGTTTGAGGGCGAGCTAGGGAGGTACGCGCATGTCAGTCCTTGGTCAGTCGGTCCGTCGGGTCGATGCCCTGGGCAAGGTGACCGGGAAGACGCTTTTCCCCGGTGACATCAACCTGCCGAACCAGGCGCACATGAAGGTCCTCTTCGCCGGCCGGCCCCACGCCATCATCCGACACCTGGATACATCGGCGGCGGAGGCCCTGCCTGGCGTGCTGGCTGTCTTCACCGCCAAGGATGTGCCGGTCAACGAGTATGGCCTGATCATGCCCGATCAGCCGGTCCTATGTGGGCCCGGGTCCTCCAAGCCGTATGCCGACCGGGTGCGCTTCGTGGGCGACCAGGTGGCGCTGGTCGCGGCCGAATCCGAAACCATCGCGGCTGAGGCCTTGGGGCTGATTCGGGTCGACTACGAAGACCTGCCCGTCGTCACCGACCCGGTTGAGGCCATGGCCGAAGGCGCCACGCTGTTGCACCCGGATAAGGGCAGCAACGTCTTCTGCCGCTACCGGATCCGCAAGGGCGATGTCGACGAGGGATTCGCCGAGTCGGCGGTCGTGGTCGAGGCCGAGTACCGGACGCCCGCTCAGGAGCACGCCTACCTGCAGCCCGAGGCGGGCGTCGCCTACATGGATCCGGAGGGGAGGGTCACCGTCGAGGTCGCAGGGCAGTGGACGCACGAAGACCAGGAGCAGGTTGCCCACGCCTTGGGTCTGCCGCCCGACCAGGTCCGCGTGATCTACCCGGCCGTCGGGGGCGCCTTCGGCGGTCGAGAGGATATGTCGGTCCAGATCATCCTGGCTCTGGCGGCCTGGCGGCTGCACCAGCGAGGGATCGACCGCCCGGTCAAGATCATCTGGTCGCGCGAGGAGTCCATCCTTGGGCACCACAAGCGTCACCCCATGATCATCCGGGCGAAGTGGGGGGCCAGCAGCGAGGGCAAGATCCTGGCGGCTCGGGTCGAAGTGATTGCCGATGGCGGCGGCTACGCCTACACCACCACCAAGGTGATGGGAAACACGACCCTGATGTGCACCGGGCCCTATGAGATCCCGAGTGTCAAGGTCGACTCCTTCGCGGTCTACACCAATCACCTGCCGACGGGCGCCTTCCGCGGCTTTGGAGGGCCGCAAGGGGCATTCGTGGCCGAGGGTCAGATGAACAAGCTGGCCGAAGCGCTGGGGATGGACCCGGTCGAGATCCGCGCCCGCAACGTGCTGACCGAGGGGGCGCTGCTCTCTGTGGGTACGCCATTGCCCCAGGGCGTGAGCATTGGGAAAGTCGTCGAGGCATGCGCCTCGAAAGCCGGCTGGAGGCGCGGCAAGGACGGCTGGCAGCGCCCAAGCCGGAAGGCCATGGGCAAGCCAGGCCAGGAACACCTGAAGCGAGGGCTTGGGTTTGCCTGCGCTTTCAAGAATGTCGGGTTCTCCTTCGGCGCGCCTGAGAACTGCTGGGCGACGGTCGAGCTCCACGGCAAGGCCGAGGTCGAGGAAGTCGTCCTGCGCCACGCAGGCGCCGATGTCGGCCAGGGAGCCCACACGGTCATGACGCAGATGGCGGCCGAAGCCCTCGGCGTCCCCATGGCCAAAATCCGGCTGATCGCCTCGGACACCGCGCAGACAGACAACTCGGGTTCCGCCTCGGCCTCGCGCATGACCTTCATGGCGGGCAACTCGATCCGGGGAGCCGCGCAGGCGGCGCTCGAGAAATGGAAAAGCGGGCAGCGCCCGGCGATCGGTGTTCACCAGTACCGCGCGCCCAAGACCTCGCCCTACGACCCTGAGACCGGAGAGTCAACGCCCAACTTCGCCTACGGCTACGTCGCCGAAGCCGTCACCCTGGATGTGGACACCGAGACCGGACGGATCCGCCTGCTCAACGTCGTTTGCGGCAACGATGTGGGAAGGGCGATCAATCCTCAGCTGGTTCAGGGCCAGATTGAGGG
>CAYQUY010000263.1:0-4086 GCA_964420755.1 uncultured Anaerolineaceae bacterium | reverse complement strand
AGCCCCTCACAACCTCTTCTCGATCCAAGGCCTGCCCGGGCAAGAACCTTCTGCAGCCGCTCCCCCGTCACTCCCCGCCTCCGGCTGGCTCCTCGCCCGTTGGCTCGCCGCCCGCCGCGTCCAGGGCTCCCAGCCCCAGAGGCGGAAGCTCGCCAAGCGAGGCCAGGCCAAAATGCTGGAGGAACACCGGCGTCGTGACATACAGGATCGGTCGGCCGGGACCTTCGCTGCGACCGGCCTCCTCGATCAGGCCGTGACGCAACAGCGTTCGGAGCACGCTGTCGGAGTTGACGCCTCGAATCGAGTCGATGTGGGGCCTAGTGACCGGCTGCTGGTAGGCCACGATCGCCAGGACCTCCACCGCGGCCTGGGTGAGCCGCGCCGACAGCTCGAGCCCCAGCAGTCGCTCAATCTCCACCGCCAGCTCCGGCGCCGTCGTCAGCTGGACACGCGAATCGTGCCGCTGCAGCCGAATCCCTCGGCGGCCATACTCAGAGGCCAGCGCTTCCAGGGCCTTCTCGATCTGCCGCGGCGGCACCTGCAGCGCCGCCGCGAGTTGATCGATCGCCAGAGGCTCGGCCGACACAAACAAGAGCCCCTCAATCCGCGCCTCGAGGCTCAATCCTTCCTCGATCGGGGCGCTGCTCTGAGGGGCCATGCTATAATCGCCCCCGGACTCTGCGGAAGGAGTGGATGGACTCGGCTGGCTCAAAGCTCCTCAACCATCTCCGTCGGCTGACTGTGCCAGCAATGGCCTGCCTGGCCCTCGCCTCGCTGGCCTGCCAGCTGAGCGTCGGGGGACCTGAGCCCCCAGGCGATCCCATCCCCGTCTCGACGCAGGCCGCCGAGCAACTGGGCGAGGCCTGGCAGGCCGCTCTTGCCGGCGCCCCCACCGTCATCGTCCTGCTCGACGAGACCCAGCTATCCTCGTTTCTCACATTCAAGCTTGAGGCGCAGGAGACGACCATCCTGCACGACCCTCAAGTCTTCTTGCGCGACGGCCTGATTCAGATCTTCGGCACCAACCAGCAAGGTCCTCTTGAGGCGACCGTCCTTGTCTGCCTCGCCCCCCGCCTCAACCCCGACGGCACGATTCTCTTTGAGATTGTCTCCGCCGACTTTGGCCCGCTTCCTGCACCCGAGGCCCTCCGCGAGGGTGTATCTGGCCTGCTAACCGAGGCCCTGACCACCCCGCTTGGCTCACTCGCCGCCGGCGTCCACCTCACCGCCGTTGCCGTCGCCGACGGCCAGATGGCAATCGTCGGCGAGGTCCGTTAGCGCAACGAAGTGGCATTATACCAGCCAGCCCACCCACCAGCAATGAGCCGCCCGCGCCGCCGCACCATGATGGCCATCCTCGGCCTGGTCGCCATGGCGATGGCCTCCTGCGCCGGCCCCGAGGCAACCGCCGGGTTGATCACGGTGAGCGTCATCGCCGACGGCGAAACCCGTTCCGTGGATGTGCCGTCGGGGTCGACATCCCAACAGGCGCTGGCCTTGGCGGGCATCACCCTCGGCGCCCTCGACCGGGTCGACCCGCCAAGCTACACCGTCCTCACTGCGGGAGCGACCGTTCGGGTCATACGCGTCACCGAGAGCATCGAAACACAATCCATTGTGGTACCTTTTGAGCAACAGACCATTCGCAACGAGGCGCTACCCGAGGGCGAAACGCGCCTGCTCCAGCCGGGGCAGAACGGGCTGCAGGAGGTCACCTACCGGATCATCGAGGAAGAAGGTGTCGAGATCTCTCGCAGCCCAGTCCGGACCGTCGTGGTCCAGGACCCCGTCCCGGAGATCACGATGGTGGGCGCCCAGGCTGCCTACACCTCGCTCCCCATCGAAGGGACGCTCGCCTATCTCGCGGCTGGCAACGCCTGGGTCATCCGCAACGCCTCCAGCGACCGACGTCCGGTGGTCACCACTGGCGATCTCGACGGCCGCATCTTCCGGCTCTCGCCCGACGGCCGCTGGCTCCTCTTCACCCGCTCACAACCGGAGGGAGACGGGGACATCAACTCGCTGTGGGCCGTGTCCACCGTCGCCGCCAACCCCGAACCGATCGACCTCCATGCCGTTAATGTCGTGCACTTCGCCGATTGGTCTCCGACGGCTTCCGCGCCAACCGTCGGCTACTCAACCGTCGAACCCAGCCCATCCCCTCCCGGCTGGCAGGCCAACAACGACCTCGTCCTGGTCACTTTCGCTTCTAGCGGTCGCATCATTCGTCAGCGGACTCTGGTCGCGCCCAATACAGGCGGCGAGTATGGCTGGTGGGGCACGAACTTCGCCTGGGCAACTGATACCCTCCTGGCGTTTGCCCGCGCCGATAGCGTCGGACTGGTCGACCTGCGTTCCCCGCAATTCGACCCGCTCGTCGAGATCGTTCCGCTGCAGACCCTTGGCGAGTGGGCTTGGGTCCCTGGGATTTCGTGGGGCCGCGACGACCGCACCCTTTTCTTCCTCACGCACGGCGCGCCTCTGGGCATGGAAAGTCCCGCCGCCTCGCCGGCCTTCCACCTCGCCGCTCTCGACACGCTGACCGGAACCATCATCGAGCTGTCGCCCCTCGCCGGCATGTTTGCCAACCCGGTTGTGTCCCCCGCGCTCCATCTCCCCAGCGGTGAGCTCGCCTATCAGGTGGCCTTCCTCCAGGCCGTCTCGCCCCTGGAGAGCGCCGACAGCCGATACCGGCTCGTCGTCATGGACCGGGACGGGAGCAACCAGCGCGCTCTGTTCCCCCCGCAGGGCGAACTCGGGCTGGAGCCACAAGTCGTGGCCTGGTCCCCGGACAGCGCTCGATTGGCACTCCTGTATCGCGGCAACGTCTGGGTCGTTGACGTCGAGTCCGGCGTGGCCCAGCCCGTTACTGGCGATGGCCAGGGCGTGCGGGTAGATTGGGCGCCGTGATGCAGCCGCTGCCTGCACTGTCCCGGCGCGATCGAGACCGCCCAGACGCCATCCGGCCGCGGAAGCTCGTCGTCAGGATTCTTGAGCCCCTCCGCATGCGAGGGGCTCTCAGGAGGTTCTCGTGCGCGTTCTAGTGACTGGCGGAGCCGGCTTTATCGGCTCACATCTCTGTGATCGCCTGCTGGCCGAGGGGCACCAAGTAGTGGTTGTCGACAACCTGGTCACCGGAAGTCCGGACAACATCGCCCATCTGGGTGGCCGCGACGACTTCCGCTTCATCAAGCACGACGTCTCCAACTTCATCTTCATCCCAGGCAAGGTCGACGCCGTCATTCACCTCGCCTCGCCCGCCAGCCCCAACCAGGCCTCGCCCTATGGCTACCCCAACCTGCCGATCCAGACGCTCAAGGTGGGCGCCCTGGGCACGCACAATGCCCTCGGTCTCGCCCGTGCCAATCACGCCCGCTTCCTCATGGCCTCAACTTCCGAAGTCTACGGGGACCCCTTGGAGCATCCTCAGCCCGAGACCTACTGGGGACACGTCGATCCCATCGGCCCACGCTCGGTCTACGACGAAGCCAAGCGCTTCGCCGAGGCCATCACCATGGCCTATCATCGCTATCACGGCCTCGACACCCGAATCGCTCGGATCTTCAACACCTACGGCCCGCGGATGCGCCTCGATGACGGCCGTGTCATCCCCAACTTCATCTGCCAGGCCCTGTCCTCCCAGCCCCTTACCGTCTACGGCGACGGCTCCCAGACGCGGAGCTTCTGCTATATCGACGACCTGATCGAGGGACTCCATCGCCTGCTCCTGTCTGACTTCCACGAACCCGTGAACCTGGGCAACCCGGCCGAGATCACGATTCGCCAGCTGGCCGAGAGCCTCAACCGATTGACCGGCAATCCCGCCGGCATCCGCGTGTTGCCCGAGATGCGCGGCCAGGACGATCCGCAGCAGCGCAAGCCAGACATCGCCCGCGCCAAACAGTGGCTGGGCTGGGAGCCTGTAACCGCTCTCGAGGCCGGCCTGGTCCGCACGATCGATGACTTCCGTGCCCGGCGATGAAATCGAAGCAACGGGACCTTCGCCGGGAACTCGCCCGCTTCTTCAAGTTCAGTGTCGCCGGCGCAGTCGGGGCCGTCGTCGATTTCGGCACCTTCAATCTGCTC
>CAYQUY010000262.1:3604-4095 GCA_964420755.1 uncultured Anaerolineaceae bacterium | reverse complement strand
GTGCTCACGTCACGGTCGAGGACAATCCGGAGGTCGACCTCTTGAACACGCGTCACCGGCGCCAGGCGAATCTCAGCGGACGGCAGCACCGTGGCGCCCAGGGCGAGCAGGGCCAAGCCGGCCAGACCGCCAAGAAGCATTCGCACGACCTTCGCCGGGAGGAGTGGACGACGAGAGGCGGGATGCTCCGTAACAGGCGGTGGCTCCAAGGGCGGTGGGAGCGGCTGGCGGATCAGGAGTTGCCGGATTGGCCGCTTCCCCGCCTGGTGCCAGACGCCTTCGGGCAGTTCCTCCGCCGAATCGAAGACGGGTATCCCCAGGGCTTGGGCATGGTCTCGGACCTCCGGATCCTGTGTTACCAGGCCCAGTTGGGAGCCGATGGCCCTGGCGCGGCGGTCGAGGAGGACAAGGTCAAGCTCACGAGTCAGCACCCTGGCACGCTCCGGCCAGACGAGGACGACGCGTGAGGCCTGGGCCCACCCCAGCTTGTC
>CAYQUY010000262.1:0-3594 GCA_964420755.1 uncultured Anaerolineaceae bacterium | reverse complement strand
GGCCGGATGATCTGGACTTTCACGTCTAGGCTTCACTCTTCGCTTGCTGGTGAGGCGAACTCCGCATCGAGGCACGTCTCCCTCGCCGGCACCGGGATGGGGCCGTCGCCGGGGGAATCCGCCGATGCCTCCGGCGACCGAGGGGGCTGGCAGCAACTCAGCGCAGGTGAGCTCGAACCCACTCTGGCACCTGTGCCAGAGCCTCTGGCAGCCGGGAGGCATCCCCGCCGCCTGCCTGGGCCATCTCCGCCTTGCCGCCGCCTCCTCCGCCGATGAGCTTGGCGACATCTTTCACCAGGTTTCCGGCATGCAATCCGCGCCCGACTAGATCCCTGCTTACTGAGGCGATGAGGACGGGCTTTCCCTCCGGGGCTGAAGCGAGAACGGCGAGGCCCGACGGGTGCTCGTCCCGGTATCGGTCCGCCAAGCGCCGCAGGACATCCACCAACAAGTCGGGGACGAGGCCGGTCAGGACGACGACTCCGGCGACCTCCTGCGGTCGCAGCTCCTTGTATGCCTCCTGCGCCAGTTGCTCTCGCAGTGCAGCTGTCTGATGGGTCAGTCCCTCGCGCTCCTCGAGGAGAGCCGACACGCGATCTTCGACCCCTTCGGGGCTGGCGCCGAGCCGCGCCGCCAACCGGTCGAGCGTGCGCAGTCGGGCCTGTATCGCGCTCAGGGCGGCGCGCCCGGTCACGGCCTCGATACGGCGGACGCCGGAGGCGACGCTCCCCTCCGATAGGATGAGGAACGGGCCGATGAGGCCGGTCTCGGGGACATGCGTGCCCCCGCACAGTTCATAGGAAACGCGCTCCGCTCCGCCGATGCTGACAGTCCGCACCGCCTCCCCGTAGGTCTCGCCGAAGAGCGCCATCGCCCCCTCGTCGATGGCCTGCTGGCGGGGCTTGGCCCGGATGTCCATAGGGAGGTTCGCCAGGATCTCCTCGTTGACACGCTGTTCCACCCGGTCGAGCTCAGCCGCTGTCATCGCCTCCGGATGGGTGAAATCGAAGCGCAGGCGATCGGGCGCGACCAGCGAGCCAGCCTGGCGCACGTGCTCGCCGAGCACCGCCCGCAGGCTGGCGTGCAGCAGGTGGGTGGCGGTGTGATTGCGCATGATGTCCCAGCGGCGGAGGCGGTCCACGGAGACGATGGCCTCATCGCCGAGGCGCGGCTTGCCGCGCAGGACGCGGCCGATATGGACGACGACACCCGCCGCCGGCCGGCGAACCTCGTCGACAGCCACCTCCCAGCCGGGCCCGGCGTCCGAGACGATGGTCCCCGCGTCGCTGACCTGGCCGCCGCTCTCGACGTAGAAGCTTGTACGCGGCACGACGATACCCACCGTCTCGCCGACGTTGGCTTCGTCCACCCTCACCCCGTCGCGGATCAAGGCCAGGATCGGGCCGCGGGTCTCGAGCTCGCCATAGGGATCAGAGACAACCCCCTCGGGTCCCAGCGCGCCGTCCGCCTGGAGGTCATTGAGGATCTCACGATAGATGTCGACGTCCTCGCCGCCGAGTTCGCCCATGGCCTGGCCTGCGCCGGAGGCGAGCCGGTGGGCGTCCATCGCTCGCTGGAAACCCGCCTCATCCGTCTCCGCACCTTGTTCGCGGACGATATCTCGCGTCAGCTCGAAAGGCAGGCCGTAGGTCGCGTACAGGTCGAAGGCCTCCTCGCCGGGGAGAGAGTTGGTCCCAGCCTGCTTCAGAGCGTGCAGCCGACCCATTAGGTGTCCGACCCCGGTATCGACGGTCCGCTGGAAGCGCCTCTCCTCGTCGGTGACCGTGCGCAAGATCGTGGCCTGGTTGTGGACGATCTCCGGGCAGATGTCGCCATACTCTTCGATGATGGCCTTGACGACTTCGGCCAGGAACGGCTTGTCGAAGCCCAGCTTCCCGCCGAAGCGGCTGGCGCGGCGGATGACCATGCGGGTGACGTAGTTGCGTCCGGTGTTGCCGGGCACGACGCCGTCGCCGATCAGGAAGGTGGCGGCGCGGGCGTGGTCGGCGATGACCCGGTAGGGGATCAGGAGGCGCGTTCGGTCCGCGTCCGAATGCTTCGCCAGAGTCTGGATCCGGTCCAGGATGGGCGTGAAGAGGTCGGTGTCGTATGAGTTGTCGACGCCCTGGATGATCGTGGTCAGGCGTTCCATGCCCATGCCGGTGTCAACGCCCGGCGCGGGCAGGGGGATTCGGGTGCCGTCGGCCATCTGGTTGTACTGCATGAAGACCAGGTTCCACAGCTCGAGGAAGCGGTCGTCCGGGTTGACGTCTAGCTGGTAGGCCAGTTCCGAATGCGGCACAGGCCCACGCTCGGGTGCCATGTCGTAGTGGATCTCCGCCGTCGGGCCGCAGGGGCCGGTGTCCGCCATCTGCCAGAAGTTGGTCTTGTCCCCCATGTCGACGAGGCGCTCGGGAGGGATGCCGATCTCGTCGAGCCAGACGCGTCGGGACTCCTCGTCGGTCTCGTGAACCGTGTAGTACATCCGGTCCGGTTCGAGGCCGAAGACCATCGTCAGGCAGTCATAGGCGTAGTGGATCGCCTCGCGCTTGAAGTACTCGCCGAACGAGAAATTGCCGAGCATCTCGAAGAAGGTGTGGTGCCGCGGCGAGGGGCCGACGTTCTCCAAGTCGTTGTGTTTGCCCGAGACGCGCATGCACCGCTGGGCCGTCACCGCCCGGGAGTAGGGGCGCTGGTCCTGGCCCAGGAACACGTCCTTGAACTGGACCATGCCAGCGTTGGTGAAAAGCAGCGTCGGGTCCCCGCCGGGAACCAACGAAGAGGACGGGACCACCGTGTGGCCCATCTCGGCGAAGTAGTCCAGGAAGGCCTGGCGGATCTGCCGGCCGGTCCTGGGCCTTTCCGACTTCGCGGTGGACTTCTTCGGAGACATGGCACCTCCGCAGCTTGAAGTGGGATTATACGCCCGGGCAGGGGAGGCCATCAACCGGCGGAGGTGCGACGGACCATCGCGGCTGCCGCCGCCTCGGTGTACGACAGGGACCCGGCTGCAAGGCAGAACAAGACAGGCAGATCGACATATAATGACCACATGGACAAAGCGCCACAGTTTCTTGCCGGCACGTTGCCCACGCTCCAAGGTGAAGAGGCATTCCAGCCCGCCAAGCCCAACCGGAGGGGGGAGCTGTTGGCCTGGGCTTGCTGCCTCACCCTGGCCGTCACGGCCGCGGTTCAGGCGAGGGTCACGGAGGGCTTTCCCTACACCGCGGTCGCGCTTCTGGCCTTCTTCTTCCTGGCCGGGGCGACGACCTCATTCGGCAACTGGCTTGAGCGCCAGACCTCGGTTCGCCTGACGCCAGACGGCGTTACCTACTCGAGCCCCATCCGCAACCTCAGCCTGGGCTGGGAGAAGATCGAAACCTTGACGGCGCTGCCCGCGGGGCAAGGATGGCGGCTGGTCGTGCAAGGAGCCGGCAGGCTGTTCCAGTTCCGGACACCCGTTCCTCCCGTGGAAGGCGGCCGAGAGGCCGTGCCGATCGGTTTCCCCGATGGCGAGCGGATGGCCGGCCTGATCCGGTCGTGTGCCAGGCTCAGTGCTCCGGTGGAGGAGGAAGGGGCCTGGGTTTGCCGAAA
>CAYQUY010000261.1:0-4101 GCA_964420755.1 uncultured Anaerolineaceae bacterium | reverse complement strand
GAGCCCCATATTCATTCTTATCCCCGAACGTGCAACCGCCTGGCTTTGCCAGGCGGAACGTTTCTCCGCTGGGCTCACCTGCCCTCTCCCGCTGGGAGAGGGAGGGCGCGCTCCCCAGCGAGGAGATGTGCTATAGTCGGTCGGGTCCACAGACCGCTTAACCGGCGCGCCGGCCGGGCCCCGAAGTGCCGGGCAGCGCGCCCACCGAGAGCGGTCTGTTGCCCTCGGTGGACTCGAAAGCCTTTTCGCGCAGCCACGTCGGAGGTCCTCGTGATCGACCACGTCCAGGTCCTGGCCGGCCAGATTGGCCCTCGAGGCACCGGCACACCCGGCGAAGCAGCCGCGGCCGACGTGGTGGCTGGCATCCTGGCCAGCCTCCACCTCCCTCTCGAGCGCCACACCTTCCGGGCTGTGTCCAGCCAGAATGCCTATCCGATGGCCGTGGACCTGGTGGCGCTCATCGCCGTTGCCATCTACCCCATCGACGGGTTTCTCTCCCGCTGGATCGCGGCCGTGTTGGCGCTGCTCAGCGGGCTGTTGCTGTGGCAGACGATTGTCAACTCCGAGAATCTGCTGAGGCCGTTCCTCCCCAAGGTGACCAGCCCTAATGTGATCGCCCGGATCGAGCCTCAGGGAGTGATCAATCGACGCGTGGTCGTGCTGGCCCATCTCGACACCAACCGTTGCCGCATGGTTTGGCAGTCCGGGGCCGTGCGATCGCTCACGCCTTTGACCTACATGTACCTGGGCGTGCTGGGCTTCCTGGGCATTCTCTACCTGGCCGGGGCTCTCCTGCCGGGCGCAGCCTGGGTGTGGTGGGTTTCGCTGCTCCCGGCGGCCTACATCATCGGCACGGCCGTCACCCTCTGGCGCGACGACCGGACGCCATTCTCCCCCGGCGCCAACGATAACGCCGCCAGCATGGCGGTCGCCCTGGAACTCGCCCGTCGGCTCGCCTCCCCGCCGTTGGCCGCCACCGAGGTGTGGCTGGCGTTCACCGGCGCCGAGGAGACCGACCACGGCGGGCTGCTGGAGCTCCTGCGAAGGCATAACCGGCTCATGCGTGAGGCAATCTTCATCGACCTCGAGGGAGTGGGCGGCGGCGATCTGGTCTACCTGAGACGGCAGGGCCTGGTGTTCCCCTACCGCCCCGATCCGGATCTCCTGGCCGCGGCTGAGAGAGTCGCCGCCCGCCATTCAGAATGCGCCGCCCGGCCCGCCGAGATGATTATCGAAGACGAGGTGAGGACACTGCGTTACGGCGGCTACCGCGCCATGTGCATCGCCGGCATGGACCCGGAAAGCGGTACGCTCGCCCATTGGCATCGTGCCGACGACACGCCAGAGACGATCTCCCCCGCCGCCCTCGAGAATGCGGCCCGCTTCGTCCAAGCTTTGCTGGAGGAAATGGACAGCCCTGCCGCCGCCTCGGAACAGCCCCAGGGGTGAAGCCGCGGCGTCTCCAGACAGGTTACGGCGCGTAGCCGTTAGCCCGATACCACTCCACGGCCTTGTGCAGCGCCTCGCGCGCTGGCCTCTGAGGGAAGCCCAGCTCTCGCACAGCCTTGCTCGAATCGAAACGTTCCGGCGTGCGCGAGAGCCGGACCTTGCCGGGGGTGGCTGTGGGGATGTGACGCGGGTCGAGCAGGGAAATCGTCACATCCACATACGCCCAAGCCAACGCCACCCAGTGTGGGAGGCGCAGCCGCACTCGTGGCCGACCAGAGACCTCCGAAAGCAGATCGAGGACCTGTTTGAGCGACAGGTTCTCGCCGCCGAGGATGTAACGCTCCCCGATCCGCCCCTTCTCCGCTGCGAGCAAGTGCCCCGTGGCGACGTCGTCCACGTCCACGATGTTCATCCCACCCTCGACGTAGGCCGGCATCCGGCCGTTGAGGAAGTCCACGATCACCTGGCCGGTCGCGGTCGGCTTGTGATCGCCCACGCCCACGGGCGCGGCGGGATTGACGATCACCACCGGCAGTCCCTTCCGGGCGAAGTCGCGCGCAACTTCCTCGCCTAGGAACTTGGATCTCTTGTAGGGCAGGATCATGTCCGCCAGCGTGACGGGGGTATCCTCCGTTCCAGGCGAGCCGTCTTTGGGGATGCCTAGGGCAGCGATCGAGCTGGTATGGACGATGCGCTTGGCGCCGGCCTCCGCGGCGGCCTCCATCATCCGCCGAGTCCCCTCGATATTGACCTCGACGAACTCCTTCCAGGGATGGCCCCAGTAGCTGTAGAGGGCGGCCACGTGGAAGACCCAATCGCAGCCGGCTGCTCCTCTTCGCAGACTATCGGGGTCGCTCAGGTCGCCGCTGACCCGCTCCACGGGCAGCCCGTCCAGCTGACGGGTGTTGGTCCCTGGCCGGACCAGCGTCCGGACTTCGTGGCCACTCTGCAGGAGCCGCCTGACCACGGCGCCACCGACGAAACCCGTTCCCCCCGTGACAAAGACCCGCATGGTTCCTCCGTGTCCGCTGACGCCCACCCGACCCGTGAAGTAGGGGCACGGCAAGCCGTGCCCCTACTTCCGAAATGGGGCGCTACCGCTGCGACATGGCCCCCTTGATCAACTCCCCACTCTGGCTCCATACCCGGCCCGGGAAGTGCTCGGCCTCGGTGAGCACCTCGTCGAAGGCCGAGACGATGTTCTGCACTTCCTCATCGCCAATGATTAGCGCCGGCAGAAGCTTGATGATGTTCACATCGGGACCGCCCACCTGGGTCAGGATCCGGTGATCACGCATCAGGGCCATGACCACGAGTTGGGAGAACAGCCCCTTCTGCGCGGCTTCAGCCGCCGTCCAGGCGGCCTTGAGGGCCAGGGGTCGTGGCGGGCGAAACTCGATACCAATCATGAGGCCCTTGCCGCGCACATCCAGGATCATTTCGTGACGGTCCTTGAGCGCGGCCAGTCCCGCCAGGAGCTTCTTGCCAACGGTCGCGGCCCGCTCGATCAGATGCTCCTCGTCGATTACGTGCAGCGTGGCCAGCCCAGCCGCCATGGCCAGGTCGTTCTGTCCGAAGGTCGTCGAGTGCACCTGGCAACGGTCGAGCCGGCTGAACAGCTTGTCGTGGATGCTGCGACGGGTGATGCAGGCACCCACCGGGATGTAGCCGCCGCCGAGGGACTTCGCAAGGGTGACAATGTCAGGCTCGAGTGACCAGTGTTCATTGGACAGGAACCGGCCCGTCCGCCCCATCCCGACCTGTACCTCATCGCAGATGAAGACCGTGCCGTACTGGCGGCAAAGCTTCTGGGCGCCAGGCAGGTAGCCGTCGTCGGGGATGTAAACGCCCTTGCCCTGGATGGGTTCGGCAACGAAGGCGGCGACGTCGCCCTTGCGCAGCTCTCGCTCTAGCGCCTCAAGGTCGTTCATCGGCACGTCGACGCAGCCCGGCATGAGCGGCTCGAATCCGGTCTTGAACACAGCCCCGCCATTGATGGGGAGCGTCCCGAGTGTGAGGCCGTGGAAGGCATGCTCCAGGTAGACGACGCGCGGGCGCTTCGTCGCCGCCTTGGCGAACTTGAGAGCCGTGTCCACGGCGTCGGCACCGGAGTTGGCGAAGAAGACGGCCTCCAGCCCAGGGGGCATCCGCTTGACCAGAGCCTCTGCCAGCAGACCGGCCAGGAGCGGGCAGTCCATCTTCACCAGGTTAGGCGTCTGCAGATCGAGGATCTCATGCATGGCCTGTTTGACGGCCGGGTGGTCGCGGCCCAGGTTGAAGACCGAATACCCGGCCAACAGATCGAGGTACTTGTCCCCATTCGTGTCCCACAGGTAGGCGCCTTGGCCGCGCGACCAGATCTTGTCGAAGCCGATCATCCCCTGAACACGAGCCAGGGCCGTATTGATGTAGCGCGAGTGCAGGGGGTACTGTTCCCCCTGGCGCTGCTCGATCAGTTGGGCGAGTGAGAAGGTCATGGCAGTCTCCCTTGTTCCAATCGTCTATGCGGACGGAACGAGCATCTGCTCCAGCCCGAGCTCCCTGGCCGTCTCGGGCAAGGGCATCCCCGTGGACGGATCAATCCCCAGCATCTGGAAATAGCCCGCGGCCATCGTGTCCATGTCCAGCCTGCAGCCTGCGGTGGGGCCAGTC
>CAYQUY010000260.1:2131-4107 GCA_964420755.1 uncultured Anaerolineaceae bacterium | reverse complement strand
TCGGCCGCGGCCGATGATGCGCACCAGCCGGAGGATCGCTCGATACGCAAGCCAGCCAGTGATCGCGATGGCGACGAGGAACGCGACCTTCTCCGGAACAGTCAGCATGAAACGGCTCCGCTCCACCCAGGCCGCTATGGCAGCGGGCATGAGTCTACCATGCCGGTGCTCCGCGGAGGCTGGTCCCTTGAATCAACTCGGGGCGCCGCTGGCGCCCCGAGATAGGACGAGAGGGATCGGATCAGGCCGCCTTGGCTTTCCTCGCGGCGCGAGGCAGAGCCGCCTCGGGCGCGGCCTCAAGATACTCACGCATGTCTTCCAAAGCTTCAAGGTAACGCGCCTTGAGATCGTAATCAGGGCCCTTGAAACGACGCAGCGTCTGGCGCGAGCAAGGCGTACAGCCTCGCATGGCGCGGTAGGAGTCCGTCTCGCAGGCGAGGCATCCATCCAGACGAATCATCATCAACGAGAAAGCCAGGCTCTCCGGATGGTCCTCCGGTAGGCTGAGAACCTTGTCAACCAGACTCCGCCACGTCTCGCCGCGCAATTGGCGAAGCATTGAGATAGTCTCTGGGGGAAAGAGGAGCTCGTTGAACGCGTACATCCAACCTCACCTCATCGAGAATGACACTTATGTCCTGAGCCCCACGTTCGCCCCATTGTAGAAGCGGCAGACTCGCAACGTCAAGGTACTTTAGTACTATCACCCCGCAGGCGTGCGAGGCCAGGCCGCGCGACGCGGTCGACAAACAGATGCACCGTCCCGCGTGCGACCGCGCGCGGGACGATAGAGGGACTGATAGAGTCGGTGTTGCCGGGATCAGAACCGGTGTTAGCTAAGCGTCCCAGGACCGGGAGGACATCCCGCCCTAGTTGGCGCACACCGGTACAAGATCGAAGGCGCAGCGCCGCTGTGATTCCGCATCTCAGTACGCTCCCGGGCCATACATCGCCGGGTCGGTCGGCGTGTTGCCCGAGGGATCCCAGACATAGACCCAGGTGCCCTCACTCGCCCAATCGTAGAACCAGCGCGCGTCAGCGATGCTCATGTTGACGCACCCGTGAGAGGTGGGCGTGCCGAAGCGGTTGTGCCAGTAAGTCCCGTGCAGCGAACGAGCCTGATCGAAGTACATCACCCACGGGACATCCTCAAGGTAGTAGAAGGATTCCCCAGGGAGGCCTCCGGTCATCGTGTCGCGCGGCAGCTTGGCCCAGACTTGAAAGAGCCCGGGCCGCGTCCAAAAGCCATAACGCCCAGTCGAGACCGCAGTGGCATACACAAGGCGTCCGGACTCATAGGCGGCGGCCGTCTGCTCGAAGAGATTCACGCTGACCCAGCGGTCCCCCTGGACGCCCTCGGGCGGCGTGGGGTCCGGGTCGACTACGGCGACGCTCCTCTGCTCGACCCATTCCCCCGGCCCGATCAGATACCAGTCCCAATCCCCCACGTGTTGAACGTCGTAGATCTGCACCACAGTATGCAGCATGTAGCACTGGCCGGTGAAGTCCTGCGAGGGGCCAGGCGTGCGCTCGCTGCACGTGCCCCCCGAGTTGATCCATCCAAATGGCCGCGCCGGCGTTCGGCTGAAGGCCAACCCATGGAACGGCGAGGGCGTCGCCTGTGACACATCGACCCCGCTCACGAAGCCGCCCGGGGTGCTGTAGGCTACTCCCGACCCAGTGTCCACAGTCTCCGAGTACGACAGGAAGACGAATCCCTCCTCAATTCCTCCCCTGCCTGCGCCCTCGCCAACTGCCTCCTCGGGCGAGGCATACAATCGGATCGAGCCGTCCTCGACTTTGAGGTAGTCAAACGGTACGAATCCGAGATTCGGGTCGACGGGGATCGTAGGGAGCGGCAACTGCGGGTAGAGACCCTGGATCGCCAGGTCAGTCAGGCGGCTGGCCGGCCCCTGGTCCGGGCAGCTCGCCGGATGGCGGAGCTGCAATCTTGACGGGCAGAGGTAATCCGCCGC
>CAYQUY010000260.1:0-2031 GCA_964420755.1 uncultured Anaerolineaceae bacterium | reverse complement strand
TGGGCGTCGCGGATCTTGGCGTTCATGCGCTCGCCGCGCTCGTCGACTTCAGCCCGCAACCCGGCTTCCTTCAGGCGCTCCCCGACCCGCCGCGCATACTCCACGTGCCGGTCAGCAATCGGGATGATCTCCACCTGCACCGGCGCTAGCCAGAGTGGGAAGGCCCCGGCATAGTGCTCGATGAGGACTCCGAGAAACCGCTCCATCGAACCCAGCAACGCCCGGTGAATCATGTAGGGGCGCCGCTCCTGACCCTCTTCGTCAATGTACTTCAGCTCAAAGAGCTCAGGCAGGTTGAAGTCAAACTGGATTGTGCTGAGCTGCCATTCCCGACCCAGGGCGTCCTTGACCTTGATGTCGATCTTGGGGCCGTAGAATGTCGCTTCTCCCTCATCGATGCGATAGGGGATGCGGGCCCGGTCGAGTGCCTGGCGCAAGGCCTCGGTCGGAGCCTCCCAGAGCTCGGGAGAGCCTGCCGCCTTGGCCGGGTTCCGGGTGGAGAGGTAGGCCTGGAAGTCCCGGAAGCCGAAGGCCCGCAGGATATTCAAGCTGAACTGCAGGACGCGGTCGATCTCATCCGGCATCTGGTCCGGCCGGCAGAACAGGTGGGCGTCGTCCTGGGTGAAGCCGCGGACGCGCATCAGGCCGTGCAGCACCCCACTGCGCTCGAAGCGGTATACGGTCCCCCACTCCGCAAAGCGCAACGGCAGGTCGCGATAGGAGCGCGTCTGGCTCTTGTAGATCTCGATGTGAAAGGGACAGTTCATCGGCTTGAGGTAATACTGCTGACCCTCGATATCGAGCGGGGCGTACATGTTCTCCCGGTACCAATCCAGGTGCCCGCTTGTCTCCCACAGGCTAGCCTTGCCGATGTGGGGAGAGTAGACGAACTCGTAGCCGCCCTTCTCGTGTTCGAGGCGGCAGTAGTCCTCGGCGATCTTGCGGATCATGCCTCCCTTGGGGTGCCACAGGATCAGCCCGGCGCCGACATCCTCGCTCACGCTGAAGAGGCCCAGCTCGCGACCCAGGCGGCGATGATCGCGCTTCTCGGCCTCCTCCAACTTCCACAGGTACCGCTCAAGCTCCTCGGCCTTCTCCCAGGCTGTGCCGTAGATCCGCTGCAGCATGGGGCGCTTCTCATCGCCGCGCCAGTAGGCCCCAGCGACGCTCATGAGCTTGATGGCGGCCGGGTTGAGTTGACCCGTTCGCTCCACATGCGGGCCGCGGCACAGGTCCGTGAACGTGCCGTGCGTGTAGAGCGAAAGCTCCCGTCTCTCGTCAAGCGGCTCACCGTACTCATCGAACCCGCCCTGCTCCAGGCCGCTGATGAGTTCCTGCTTGTAGGGTTGGTCAGCGAAGATCCGGCGCGCCTCTTCGGCCGAGACCACCTTCCGCTCAAAAGGAAGGTCGGCCGCGATGATCTCGCGCATCCGTTGCTCGATCTTCTGCAAGTCCTCCGGCGTCAGTGCGCGGGGCAGGTCGAAGTCGTAGTAGAAACCATCCTCGATCGGTGGGCCGATGGCGATCTTGGCCTGCCCGGGGAACAGCTCCATCACCGCTTGCGCCATCACGTGCGCCGCCGAATGCCGGATCCGGTACAACTCAGATTGCTGGTACGCTTCTTTTGACTGCACGTTCATGCGGACCTCCTGGATCGATCCTGCTGCCCAAACACGAACGGCTCCCGCCCTTCTGGGGCGGGAGCCGGAGCTCACGCGGTTCCACCCAGATTGGCTGCCCTCGCCCGCATTCGGCAGGGCGGCCATCTCTGTCAGCCGTTATCGGGGCTGGTTCGTTCGCCATACTCGGCCGCCTGAGGCGGCCTTTCCGGGTCTGGCTCGCGGGGGGTTTTCGCCGGCTACGCACCGAGGGGACTTCCAGTCCGCGATCCCCTCTCCCTAAGGCGCACACCACCGGCTACTCGTCCCGGTCAACGCCTTCGATCTTCAATTGTGTGGGCGGTATAGGACTCGAACCTACGACCTTTGCGATGTCAACGCAACGCTCTAACCAACTGAGCTAACCGCCCAA
>CAYQUY010000259.1:0-4121 GCA_964420755.1 uncultured Anaerolineaceae bacterium | reverse complement strand
GAGCTGCTGCTGGAGCGGCTGGGGAACACGGTAATGCTGATCCTGGGCGGGCAAATCCTCGCCATCGTCCTGGGAGTCGCCCTCGGGCTCTTGGCCGCGTGGAAGAACAAAACCTCCTTCGATCTGGCAGCCATCACCTTCTCGCTCACCGCGTGGTCGCTGCCGACTTTCTGGCTTGGCATCATCCTTCTGATCATCGGCAGCACCTACCTGGGACTGCCCACGGCAGGCCGAGAGACCGTCGGGATGGACTACCCCAGTGTGTGGGCGCACGCGCTGGACGTCGGCAGGCATCTCCTGCTCCCCACGATGACCTTCACGATTGTCGTCCTGGGTGAGTACATGCTGATCATGCGCAGCTCGGTGCTCGAGATCCTCTCGGAGGACTACATCCTGACAGCCAGAGCCAAAGGACTGAGCCACCTCGAGGTCCTGCGCCACCATGCCCTGCAGAACGCGCTGCTGCCCATTGTCACCCTGATCGCCCTCAATCTCGGCTTCACCGTCTCGGGCGCCATCCAGGTCGAGGCCGTCTTCTCCTGGCCCGGACTGGGGAGCATGATCTTCGAGGCAGTGCGGCGCCAGGACTACCCGGTGCTGCAGGGCGCATTCCTGTTGGTGGCGGTCAGCGTGATCCTCGCCAACCTGATTGCCGATCTGGTCTATGGCTACTTGGATCCGCGTGTCAAGGCGCCGTGAGTGGAGACCCTGTGACCGTATCCGATAGCACTCGGACCGCGAAGGACCCAACGCTCGTCCGCTGGCGGCGCGGGCTGACGGCTGTCTGGCGGCTGTTCAAGCGCAATCCCATGGGCGTCGTGGGTTTGACGATGCTCAGCCTGGTTATCCTGACGGCGATCCTGGCTCCCTGGATCGCCCCCTACGACCCGAAGGCACCCGTTCATGTGTCGATCGAGGATATCTACGCCGGACCGGGCCCCGGTCACATCCTTGGCACCGACGATGGTGGTAAGGATGTCTTCAGCGCCTTCGTATTCGGGTCTCGAGTATCGCTGATCGTCGGTTTCTGTGCCTCGATGATCTCGATGGTCATCGGAGGCACGGTCGGGCTGGTGGCAGGGTTCTATGGCGGACGCCTGGGGAACCTTCTGATGCGCCTCACCGACATCTTCCTCGTGATCCCGGACCTGCCCCTGATGATCGTGATCGTGGCCATCGTGGGGCCCAGTCTGTGGAACATTATCCTCGTCATCGGAATCCTGGGCTGGACGGGCACAGCTCGCTTGGTCCGGTCCCAGGCGCTCAGCGTCAAGGAGCGCCAGTTCGTCACCCGGGCGAGGGCGATTGGCGCCTCGAACTCTCACATCCTGCGACGGCACATCTTCCCGCTGGTCCTGCCGCTGATGCTGGCTAACACGGTGCTCGTGATCTCACTCTCGATCCTCGAGGAGTCGACGCTCAGCTTCCTGGGGCTAGGGGATCCGACGATGCTCAGCTGGGGCGGCATGCTCAACTTCGCCTTCACGCGTGGCGCGATCAGCGCCCGGGCTTGGTGGCCCTTGATCGCACCAGGGCTGGGGATCGTCTGGGTGGTCCTGGCGTGCACCCTGGTCGGCAACACGCTGGAGGAGGTCTTCAATCCGCGGCTCCAGTCCCATCATCTTCAGGGCGAGGACAAGATGATCGCCTTGCAGAAGCAGACGCACTTGGCGGAGGAGTGACCGTTGGCCGTCGAACACCCCGGGCCCCTGCTCCTTCAAGTCCACCACCTCTCGACGAACTTCGTGAACCAGGAGGGGGTCTTCCGTGCCGTGGAGGACTTGAGCTTCACCCTCCGCGAGGGGCAGTCGATGGGCCTGGTGGGCGAGAGTGGCTGCGGCAAGACCACGGCCATGCTTAGCCTGCTGCGCCTTCTCCCCGCGGCCGGGCGCATCGTCTCGGGCGAGGTGCTCCTCGGCAAGAAGGACCTTCTGCGCCTGAGCGAGGCCGAGATGCGCGCCGTGCGCTGGCACCGCATGTCGATGATCTTCCAGGGGGCGATGAATGCGCTGAATCCCGTCCGGAGCATCGGGGATCAGATCGGCGAGGCGCTGGTGTTCCACGACCTCGCCCCCAACCTGGGAGCGGCGCAGCCTCGCGTGGAAAAGCTCCTTGAGATGGTGGGGATCGCCGGGGAGCGCCGGACGCAGTTTCCCCACCAATACTCGGGCGGCATGCGGCAGCGGGCGATGATCGCCATGGCGCTCGCCTGCAGCCCGGAAGTCGTCATCGCCGACGAACCGACGACCGCACTAGACGTGATGATCCAGGCACAAATCCTGGAGCTGCTGCAGAAGCTGCAGCGAGAGCTAGGTCTGGCCTTCATCCTGGTGACCCACGACTTGAGCGTGGTGGCCGAGGTCTGTGATGATGTCCTGGTCATGTACGGCGGGGTATTGGCCGAATACGCCAGCGTCGACACGATCTACAACGAGCCGCTTCACCCGTACACGAAGCTGCTGCTTGAAGCCTTCCCGGACTTGAGCAAGCCGGAAGGTCGACTTACCTCGATCCCGGGCTACCCGCCGCGCCTGGATGATCTGCCGCCGGGCTGCCGTTTTGGCCCGCGTTGCCCCCGGGCGGTGGCGCGCTGCCATGCCGAGGCTCCTGCGGCGCGCGAGGTGCGGTCGGGCCATTGGGCGGCGTGCCACCTGGTTGAGTGAGGACGGATGGACAGCGAGGCAGCGTCAACATTGAGCGAAGGGAACGAAGGGGAGTACCTCCTGGAAGTGGAGGATCTGTGCAAGTACTTCCCGCTGTCCCGCGGCGTCCTGGGCACGCTGCGCAACCTGCCGCGCCGGACCGTGCACGCCGTCGACGGCGTCTCCTTCACTCTGAAGCCGGGGGAGATTCTGGCTCTGGTGGGTGAGAGTGGCTGCGGCAAGACGACGACCGCCATGACCCTGATGGGCCTGCTGGTAGCCGACTCGGGAACCATCCGGTTCAATGGCCAGGACGTCACCCATCTGGGTGAGCACCCGGTGAGCGGGGCGCAGGCCTCGATCGCGCCGCTCAACGGCCAGGTCTATCGTGGCCGCCGCTCGGTCTTCCCGGCCGCCAACATGAAGCAGCTCCGCCGGCAGATCCAGATGGTCTTCCAGGATCCCTACGAGTCACTCAATCCCCGCGCGACCGTCTTTGAGACCGTCTGCGAGCCGTTGGACGTTCACGGGATCACCGATGACCGGGAGGAGAAAGTCGAGCGCGTCCGCAACGCCGTCGAGGACGCAGGTCTGAAGCCAGCGGAGGCCTTCCTGCGCCGCCTGCCGCACGAGCTCTCCGGAGGCCAACGGCAGCGGGTCGTCATTGCGGGCGCGCTGGTGCTGGAGCCGATCCTGCTCATCGCCGACGAGCCCGTCAGCATGCTCGACGTCTCCATCCGGGCCGAGATCCTCAATCTCCTGGAGGACCTCAGGCGCCGACGGGGAATCTCGATCGTCTACATCACTCACGATCTGGGGACGGCTGCCTTCTTCACCGATCGGATCGGGGTGATGTACCTGGGGCGGATCGTCGAGATCGGCCCCACCCGGCAAGTACTTGCCAATCCACGACACCCCTACACCAAGGCCCTGCTTTCCGTGATCCCGGTTCCGAACCCACGTCTGCGCCGCCAGCGTATGATCCTGGGGGGTGAGACGCCCAACCCCATCGATCTTCCCAGCGGATGTCGCTTCCATCCTCGCTGTCCTCGCGTATTCGACCGCTGCACGAAGACGGATCCACAGCTCAGCTGCGTGGAGCCGGGGCACGAAGCGGCTTGCCTGCTGGCGGGCTCTCCAGGGTAGGGCCCGACCCAGGGCTCGATCCTCGCTCTGATCGCCGGGGATGGTGGCGGCGAGCAGAGCATCTGGCGATCCCCCGGATTCGCGCAGCAATCAAAGGGAACACCGCTCCCGATGGCGGGGCACCGGTCTGAGCGGATTCGTCGCTTGGGGGGCGGCGAGCTGGGCCGCGGAAAGGCCAGCTTGCCCTATCCAGCGGAATCGCCGAGAATGGGGCGATCGCCGGCCGAGCCCTCCCCCGGGGTGGACCTGGCCGCCTGCGGCCGCCGGGGGTCGGGGGTGCTGGGCGGGGACGATGTGCAGCCCAGCACCCCCTGGCACCGCCCGCCACATCGT
>CAYQUY010000258.1:0-4131 GCA_964420755.1 uncultured Anaerolineaceae bacterium | reverse complement strand
GTGGCGGCCGCCGCTTCCTGTGTGGCCGAAGGGGCGGTCGGGACCGCCTGCTCGGCCGGTGGCTGGGCGAGACGGGCTGTCTCAAAGCTTGGGGCCGGCGCGCCGGCGCGCAGAACCAAACCGCGACCGATGACATCCAAGCCACTGACCAACACGAATCCAACCGTCGCCAACACAGCTGCCAGGCGCAGCACGGGGTACGCCGGACGTCGCGGCCGGATCCCGGCCATTTGAGGCGTCAGGGTGAAGTTGCGCGGGACCCGCACCGTGGGCAGCGACCGCACGGCTTGGGAGGTCGCCCGCAGTTCTTCGAGCGCCGCCTTCAAGGCTGGCTCCGCCTCCAGGCGCGCCTCCAGGCGCGCCGCCTCGGAAGCCGTCAGCTCACCATCCAGGTAGGCGGAAAGGCTCTCCAGGTCGCGGAGGGGGAGGCCATTCAAGCTGGTCATCGGGGTGCCTCATCTTCCAGACGATAGGCGGCTGGCAGAAGTTCCCGATACCGCTGCAGGCAATCGCGCAGTCGGAGCCGTGCCCGGGCGAGCCGACTCTTGACCGTCCCCAATGGCTTCCCCACCACCTCGGCGATCTCCCGGTAGTCATACTGGTAGACATCGGCCAGGACGGCGACGGTGCGGAACTCGTCCGGAAGGTGATCCAGGCAATCCTGGATGCCCTGGGAGAGCTCCGAGCGCTCCGACGCCGCCTCAGGTTTCTCAAGGGTTGAGACCAACGGGGATGCCTCATCGTCCTCCGCCCAGCCCTCCCCCTCCGTCAGAGCCTCCAGAGAGGTCTCAGGCCGCCGCCTGCGGCGGCGCAGTTCGTCGTAGCAGGCATTGGTGACGATGCGCAGAAGCCAGCCACGGAACGACCCGCCCCGAAATCCCCTGATGTTCCGGAAGGCGGCAATGAAGGCTTCCTGCGTGGCATCGGCGGCTGCGTCCGTCTCGCCGATGATCCGGTAGGCGAGGTTGTAGACCAGGGTCTGATAGGCCAGGACCAGGCGGTTGAAGGCGTCCAGATCGCCGCGCTTGGCCTCGAGGATCAGGGCTGGCTCGTCCATGCGGGGGAATGATAACGCGCCCCCTGGGCCCCGGCAAGACGAAGCTGCTCCAGGCGAAGCACCACTCGATGAGGGATGGACCGATTTCCATCCCGCGGGTTCACGAATGCGCGGGCTTCCTTGGCCACCCTGTCGTGCGCCAGAGAACGATGGCTCGCCAGACCAGGATGAGGCCGGCCGTCGACGCCGCCATTGCCGCAGTGACCTCGGACGAGAAGACCGGCTGACCCAACAGCGGGGCCAGCGAGGCCGCAATGGACGAGGCGAAGACCGCTCCCAGGAAGGGCCGCCAAAGCAGTCGGCGGTTCTTCGCCTGGGCGGAGTCATAGAGCCCCAAGGGCAGCGAGAGAAGCAGCCAGGCAAGGAAAGTGCAGGCGAAGGTGACTGCCGGCGGTATCCAACCACCCCTTCCCAGCAGGCCGAGCGCGGCGAAGGAGGCAGCGGTCGAGATGAGATAAGCGGCCAGGTCACCCACCAGCAGGACCGGCCACCTTGCAGCACCGAACAGATCTTGCTCCCGGCTTACTTTCGGCTCGTCGCCCACGTCAGATCATACCCCTTCGATCGACAGGATCCTGACTACGATGATCCCTGGCAGACGCTGGTGCAGTGCTGGCCGCGGTCCGACCCCTACGATCTCGTAGGCCGTGGAGGAGCGGCGGCCTCGCCACGCCCGGCTACAGCCCACAGCCATGGGACTGTGCCCAACGTGCCAAGCTAGCTTCCCGGCCTCCCGCCTTCCCGCCAATCCTGCGCCCGGCGGAGGTTGCTCTCACATCCCGGAAGGGACCGCAGGTAGGTCTCGCTGGCCGAGGCGAGGTCGGCATAGTAACCCCGGTAATCAGGGGGAAGAAGCGCAGCCAGCTGATACATGATCTCGTCGGTGATTTGCCGGCGCACCTCGCGCGTCACCTTGGCGCCCCCGGCGTCCACATGGAACGGCTGGCCCACCACGATGTGGAAATCCGTCCGTCTAAGGCTGGCGAGATTGCGCCTCAGTCTCTCGCCTCCATAGTAGACGATGGGTAGAAGGGGCGCTCCGCTCCGGAGTGCAAGCAGAACGATGCCGGGATGGCCCCGCCCCAGTCGGCCGTGGCCACTTCGGGTGCCCTCGGGCGCGACGGCGAGGATCTGGCCAGCCTCTAGCGCGGCGAGGGCTCGCTGAAGGGCTCCCTTGTCGGCCTCGCCGCGTTCCAGAGGTATGGCCCCCCAGAGGTTGAAGAGCAAGGCCATGGCCGGGTTGTCCCAGGTCTCCGCCTTGGCGAAGCCGGTTACGGGACGCGGCTGGAGGTGAGTGAAGAGAAGAGGGACCTCCAGGAAGTTGACGTGGTTGGCGACGATGATGAGGGGGCCGCGCTCTGGCACATGAACGAGTTGCGAGTCGTCCACCCGGCAGATCGCCCGTGTCAGGCCCTTGATGGTGGTGTTCACAACTCGAGCTGCGATCGCCATAGGGAGTCCACTCCGATGTCAGCTGATGAAGTCCAGCGCATGCGGCAGCAGCTCGACGGCTAGCTCCCGGGCATCGGTGCAAAGCGTCTCCCCGTCGGCATGGGCAGGCAGGACGCCTTCGACGGCAGTGACCGTGACCCGGGCGGCCTTCGCTGTGGAGATGGCCGGATGGGTGGCTTGCGTCCCCTGCATGAAGCGGGGGATCAAGGCGAAGATCCGCGCCTTGCTGACCTGGCTGGCGATCGTCAGATCGAACAGACCATCGTCGATTAGGCCCTGGGGAGCCATCATGAACCCGCCGCCCAACCTCCTTCCATTCATGATCGAGACCATCAGCGAAAGCAGGGTGACCTCATGCCCATCGTACTGCACCCGGACCAGGGGCGCCCGATAGTAGAGGAAGATGGTCTTGAGGGCAGCGACGATATAGGAAAGGAAGCCGTGTAGCCGCGTCATCTTGACAGCCTCGAAGCCAACGACGGCATCGAAGCCGATCCCCACCCCGTTGCCAAAGTATCGCCCCTGCGGAAAGAGGCCGCCCACGACCCGTCCAACGTCAATTGGGTGCCGATGCCCTTCAGCCAGCAGCTGACAGGCGGCCGCCATGTCCTTGGGTACACCGACGCCGTAAGCGAAGTCGTTCCCGCGGCCGACACTGACTGTCCCCATGGCGGGCCGGTTGCCCGTGCCCACCTTCTGCGCCAGCATCAAGCCGTTCAGCACTTCATTGGCCGTCCCATCGCCGCCCAAGGCCACAACCACCTCATATCCTTCCAGGGCGGCTTGCTGCGCCAGCTCGGCCGCGTGCCAAGGCCTCTCCGTGCGCACGAGGTCAAAGGACAGCCCGAGACCGCGCAGGAGCCCCTCGACGGCCGGGATAGCCAGCTCCCCGGCTCCTCGGCCGGAGGTCGGGTTCACGATGATCTTTTGTTGGGCCATAAGGACAGAATCTCCTGGGTGCGGGCCGCGACAGCTGCCCCACGGGTTTGGGAGAGCCCGCCGTCGAGGTTTCTCGATTCGGGTGAGGTCGCCTGGCGCACGCCGGGTCCGACCCCCCAAGATCAGACGGCCGAAGCTACATCCTCGATACCTCAACCCCGCAGGAACCCCTAAGCCTCGAGGCGATTGAGGGACTCCGGAGGTTGCTCCCCCGAGCCGGGCAGAGATCGATTGCTAGGGGACTGATGACCTCCCCATTCTATCGGGCTTCCGCCGCCTGGTCCCCGCCGAAGGCATCCAAACGGGCCATCCGGCCTGAGCGGAGTCGCCTGAATTGTACCAACCGCTTGGGCGATCCGCAGACGGTATGGCGGCCTGTCAAACGAAGGCCGCGCTCAATGCGGAGGTTGCCTCCATCCCTGGGGCGCGGAATGGGGGGGGCGGAGGCGACCGACGCCAAACCCTCGGCCAGCGGGCCATCCCCACGGACGGCGCCAAGTCCGGCCAGCGGGAACCCCCGGACGATCGGACGCGGCCGCCCTCAACCTAGACTCGAGAGCCGCTACGGACAGCTCCCGGCGCGGCCTAGCCTGCAGTACGGTTGTCCCCGAGCCGGAGATACGCTATCCTACCCCTCGCAGATCGCACACCCGGCGATGAGGAGAGTGAACCGATGTACGTCT
>CAYQUY010000257.1:0-4176 GCA_964420755.1 uncultured Anaerolineaceae bacterium | reverse complement strand
GGTCGTGCGAAGCCCGCTGCCGGCGGTGGTCAGCGTGGTCAAGGAGATCAACGAGCCGCGCTACCCGTCGTTCATGGGCATCCGCAAGGCCTCTCGAACCGAGATCCCGATCTGGACGGCAGCGGCCGCCGGGATGGAGGCGGTTCCGGACGCGGTCGTGTCATGGCCGGAAGTCATCGCTCCGCCCAAGGTCGAAACCCATTGTGAGATCGTCGAAGGTGCTACCCCCGAGGAGATCGCCGGCAAGCTCGCCGATCGACTGATCCAGGAGAAGGTGATCTGATGTCCAACAAAGTCTTTGCCTACATCGATCATTTCCAGGGGACACCGACGGTGTCTTCCTGGGAGACCGTGGGGGCGGCTCGCAAGGTGGCCGAGGCATTGGGTGGCGGCGTGACCGCCGTTGTCGTTGGGCATCAGGTCGAGGGAGTGGCCAAGGAAGCCTTCGAGCACGGCGCCGACGAAGTCCTGTTGGCGGATGCCCCGGGGCTGAAAGACTACCGGGCGGAGGCCTACGCGGGCGTGGTGGCCAAGCTGGCCTCCCAGGGCTCAGCGCAGGTGTTGCTGATGCCGACCTCGAGCCGTACGCGCGAGCTCGCGGCAATGGTGGCCGTTGACCTGGAAACCGGCGTCACCCCGGACGGCATCGGCTTCGAGGTCAAGGACGGACTGGTGGTCGTGACCCGACCGATCTATGCCGGCAAGCTGCTGACCAAAGAAGTCTGCGGCAAGGCCAAGCCGCACATCATCACCCTGCGCAGCCGCGCCTTCCCCAAACCCGAAGCGACACCGGGCCGGAGCGGCACGCTCACCCGGGTTGAGCCGGCGGTGGAGGCGGCAACCGAGGTTGTTGAGTACAAGGCGGCTGAGAGTGGCGTGAGCCTGACGGACGCCGCGGTCATCGTCTCGGGCGGCCGGGGCGTCTCCAACAATCCCAAGTTGACACCGCCGGCGGATCTGAAGGATGAGAAGCAGATCGAGGTCTGGAAGGCGCAGCAGGGCTTTGGGCTGATCCGGGGGTTGGCATCGGTGCTGAAGGCGGCCGTTGGCGCCAGCCGCGCCGCGGTGGACGCGGGCTATGTCCCCTACGCGAACCAGGTGGGCCAGACAGGCAAGGTCGTGTCGCCGGACCTGTACATCGCCTGCGGCATCTCCGGCGCCATCCAGCATCAGGCAGGGATGCGGACCTCCAAGACCATTGTCGCCATCAACAAGGATGCCGAGGCGCCGATCTTCAAGTTGGCGCGCTTCGGCGTCGTTGGGGATCTGTACGACATCGTCCCGGCCTTGACGCAGGCACTCAAGCAGCGTCTCGGCCGGTAGCGGCATCCTGGGGGCTGTGTCCTTCTTGGTAATTGTGCACGGACGACGGAGGCGCCGGGATCGGCGCCTCCGTCTCTTGCCCTGGGCGTTTCCATACAGACCATTTCCGCCTCCGTCTTCCTGCATCTGGTGTTGCCTCGGGCTTCTGTTACAATTCGCGGACGCCGGGCGGGGAGGATCCGATGTCCAAGATCGGTGCCTTTACCTTCGTCATGCACTCCCATCTGCCCTACTGCCGGCAGGCGGGTCGCTGGCCACATGGCGAGGAGTGGCTGCACGAGGCCGCGGCTGAGAGCTACATCCCCCTCCTGAACGGCCTCTATCGCCTGAAGGAGGAAGGGATCCCGGCGCGGCTTACCCTGGGACTGACGCCCATCCTCCTCGAGCAACTCGCCGATGACGATGTGCAGGCCAACTTCCTGACATACCTCGAGGAGAAGGTCCAGGCGGCCGCAAAGGACGTGCCGCGTTTCGAGGCAGATGGCAACCCTCACCTGGCATGGCTGGCCCGCTTCTACCAGGACTGGTACAGCTCGATCCGCCGCGCCTTCGTCGAGCGCTACGAGGGAAACCTGGTCTCGGCTTTCCGGCAGCTGCAAGAAGCGGGCATCATCGAGATCATCACCTGCGGCGCCACCCATGGTTACCTGCCCCTCCTGAACCGGGACGAGTCCATCAACCTGCAGCTGCGCACGGCTGTTGAATCCTACAAGCGGCACTTCGGGCGAAGGCCTCGAGCCATCTGGTTGCCGGAGTGCGCCTACCGTCCGGGCTACCTGGCCGAGGATGGCCGGGAGCGTCCCGGCCTCGAGACCTTCCTGGCCAGGCACGGCCTGGGCCTCTTCTTTGCCGAGACGCATCTCATCGAAGGCGGCCGGCCGGTCGGGGTGGCTGCGGGCGAAGCGATCGGCCCTTACGGGAACATCACCCGACGCTACATGGTGCCCCTCTCGCAGGTCATGCCGGAGCAACCCGCCACGACCTACCTGCCTTACTATGTCACCCAACCCGAAGTGGCGGTCATTGGACGCAACAACCGCACCGGGCTGCAGGTCTGGAGCGCAGATTGGGGATACCCCGGCGACTTCGACTACCGCGAGTTTCACAAGAAGGACGGCGTCTCGGGGATGCGCTACTGGCGCATCAGCGGCGCGGGCGTCGACCTGGCAGAGAAGGACTTCTACCACCCCGATTGGGCAGCCGGCAAGATCCAGGAGCATGCGCAGCACTTCGCCCGGCTGGTGACGGATCTGCTGCAGGGCTTCTACGGCGAGTCAGGCAAATTTGGCATCCTCTCCGCCAACTACGACACCGAGCTCTTCGGGCACTGGTGGTTTGAGGGCCTGGACTGGCTAGAGCAGGTGCTGCGGCATCTGGCCGGTTCACCGGTCGTCGAGCTGACCACAGCTTCGGATTACCTCGAAGCACACCCGGCGGAGACGGTCATCAACCTGCCGGAGGGTTCCTGGGGCGCTGGAGGAGGCCATTTCACCTGGGACAACGCCGACACCCGCTGGATGTGGCCGATGATCCACGCCGCCGAGGATCGCATGGCCGGGGTCGTCGCCATCCACCAGAAGGCTTCGGGCCCCACCCGCCACGCGCTGGATCAGGCCGCCCGCGAGCTGCTCCTTCTCGAATCCTCCGACTGGCCCTTTCTGGTCTCGACGGGGCAGGCAGGCCAGTACGCCGTGGAGAGGTTCCGCTCGCACCATGAACGCCTGGAGAGCCTGCTGGACTCGGTCGAGAGGGGAACGCCGGATGCGGCATTGACGGAGAGGCTGTGGGAGCGCGACAAGGTGTTCCCGGAGATTGACTACCGCTGGTACGGCGTATGAGGGTCCTTTTCCTCGCGGCGGAGGCCGCCCCGATCTCCAAGGTCGGCGGTCTGGCGGACGTAGCCGGCGAGCTGCCACACGCATTGGCCGCCCTCGGCGCCGACGTGCGGGTGGCGCTCCCGCTCCATCGGGCGGTCAACACGTCGGGGCTAGGGCTGAAGCATGTCACCACGGTGGACGTTCCGGCCGCGGAACGTCCTCAGCCGGCCGACGTCTTCCTGTCGGATCTGCAAGGGGTGCCGCTATTTCTGATCGGTGGCGAACCGATCGCCTCCGCCCGCGCGGTCTATGAGGACACCCCGCAGGATGCTCTCAGGTACACTTTCTTCTCCCTGGCGGCCCTTGCCGTCTGCCCGGCCATCGACTGGCGTCCGGACGTCCTCCATGCCAACGACTGGCACACCGCCCCGGCCGTGCAATGGCTCGTGCGCCGCAGGGCAAGCGATCCTTTCTGGCAAGGGGTCGCCGCGGTTCTGACGATCCACAATCTGGCCTTCATGGGGGCAGGGGGCGAAGCGGCGCTGGCCGCGTATGGCTTGCCCCCTTCGGAGGACGAGGAGCTCCCCCCCTGGGCGCGCAGCGTGCCGCTGCCGATCGCCCTCTCGGCCGCGGATTGGCTGACAACCGTCAGCCCGACCTACGCGGAGGAGATTCAGACATCCGGCTTCGGCTACGGCCTCGAGGGATTCCTTTCGACGCGAAGGGACCGTCTGGCCGGCATTCTGAACGGGATCGATCCTGCCACGTGGGATCCGGCCACCGATCCTGAGCTGCACACCCGCTACACCTCTGAGGATATGCTCTCGCGGTCCACCAACAAATGGGCACTCCAGCAGGAGCTAGGCCTGCCCGTCGAGCCCGATGTCCCGCTTCTTGCCATGGTTACCCGACTCGATCTTCAGAAAGGCGTCGACCTGGCACTTGAGGCGCTGAGCAGGATGGCGCCGGAGCGCTGGCAGTTCGTCATTCTCGGGACCGGGGACGCCGAGATCGCCGATAAGGCACGGGCCTTCTC
>CAYQUY010000256.1:0-4178 GCA_964420755.1 uncultured Anaerolineaceae bacterium | reverse complement strand
ACCACGACCTCCCCCGGCTGGTCGCCTCGGCGCACCTTGATCAGGCCGCCGGCGGGGACGTCATAGCGCCGGTACCACTCCTCCAGCCCCCAAACGTAGCGCTCCTTGCGGACGACCCAACCCGGGAACCTCTCCCCGCTGTGCCCGTCCACCAGGACGAATCGGATGCGTGGCGCCTCATAGGCCGTGGGGAAGAGGGGGCGCAGACGGGAGCCCAGAGGCAAGGCGCCCACCCTCCAATGCGGGAAGAGCAGCGACAGGACGACCTCGTCCTCCGGAACGCTCGATGACTCCAGCGGGCTGAACTCGTCGTCCAGCTCACGCTCCAGCCTCAGCAAGTCCATGGACATGGTCGCCCGCTTGTGGGGGACCTCGGTGTAGACCAGGCGGGGCGGCGTGTAGAGCACCTCGGGCGGTTCCAGCCGGCGCAGGAACCACAGCACCTTGCCTGCCGGACCGACCTCGTCGAAGCGCTCATCCTCTTGAAGAGCGTAGTCGAGCGAGAAGGCCGCGAGAAGGGGATCGACCGTCGGGGGGAGCTCGATGTGCTCGAGAAGGGCTGTCGTGGGGAGCGGCCCGCCGCCGGCGACGTCCAGCACGGCCTCTCCCAGATTGAGATGCCCGGCATTGATCTCCGCCAGAAGGGCGCGTGGGAACCAGCGGCCAGCGATTCGGACGATGTCCTCCTTTTGCGCCAACCGCGCCTCGAGCCGAGCCTCGATGTGCCGCCCGTGCTTGGCCAGAATATCCTCAGGCGTGTCCGCCACGGCGGTCTCGATAGGGGCTTGTGCCTGTTCGTTGAGGTCGTGCTTCGCCAGGCGGGCCGCAAACTGCCGCGTGGGGCCTCCCTGGCCAAAGTCCACCTGGATGACATCGAAGGGGCCCAGCTCGGGATTCTCGCCCGGCCGGATGCCGACGACTTTGCCGATGAGACGGCCAAGTGCCGGGAAGACCAATTCCTGCCCCGCCACATACTCGCCCGATGGGAGGTACACCAGCCGCTCGGGCTTCTCGACCTGACTCGCCTCCCACTCCAGCCGCTGCAGCCGCTGCTCGACGAGCGCCAGCGCCATCTCCCGCGTCGTCAGTGGAATCTCGCGGTCCATCAACAGGTTGTAGATGGACTCGAGGTCGCTGTCATTGACCTCCAACTTCGTCCAGTCGATGATATGAGGAATCGAGGAGACGGAAACCATGATGGTGTTGCGGCCTTCCTGGGGAAGCGCTATGCAATTATACTACAAGCTGGCAGCGCGCCGTTCGGCGCCCTCAGATGCAGCGGGATCCGGCGCGCCAGGAGTGTCATCATGGGCGAGGACATCGTCGAGGTCGGGACCGCCTCCGGCATACTGGAAGCGGAAATCCTGCGCGGTCTGCTCGAGTCGGCAGGTATTCCCGTTTGCCTCTCCCACGAGGCGGCCACCACAACCTACGGCCTCGGCGTCGGGCCGTTGGCTGAAGTCTATCTCCTGGTGCCCTCCTCGAGGCAAGAAGAGGCGCGCCAGCTCCTGGCGGACTATCGCGCGGGGAAGCTTGCCGACGACTCGGAGGGTGTCGGGTAGTCCCACCGTGATGGAACGAAGCCTCTCCCACCGCAGCGTTTGATGACGCTCTCGCGGTCGACCCCCTGACTTCGCAATCAAGACCGGATCTGGCTTAGGGGAACGCTTGCGAGGTCCACTCCAGCGGATCGACCGGCACGCCGCCGACCCAGACCTCCCAATGGAGATGAGGGCCGGTCACCCGGCCCGTTGCCCCGACGAGCCCGATCGTCTGACCCGCCTCGACCATGTCCCCAAGCGAAACCAGGATCTCGGACTGGTGCAGGTAGCCGGTGTAGACCCCCCAGCCATGGTCGATGAAGGTTGTGTTGCCGCGCACGGTCAGCGGGCCGGCGAACACGACGCGGCCGCGCGCCGCGGCGGTGATAGGCGTCCCGGAACCTCCGTAGAGGTCCAACCCCGCGTGATAGTAGATGTAACCGGAGTCGTTGTAGCTCCGCCGGGAGCCGAATCGGGACGGGAAGGCATCGGTGAAGGTGGAGGGGAACAGGAACGTCCCCTCCCACAACCGTTCCGGAGTCGAGGCGGCAACCAGGGAGGCGACGAGCTCATCCTCGGGGCCCGTGATGGCAGGGTCGAGGGTCTCGGGCGGAACTCTCAGCGGGGGATCATTCGGATACCCTGCCTCGGCAACCACGACCGGTTGGGAGAAGGCGTAGACTAGCTCGCCGCCCTCTGAGGAGTAGAGCCGGAGCTGCAGGTCGTACAGCCCCGGCTGCGCCATGGCATGGACCCCCTGGAGTGCCACCAGAGTCACGTCGTTGACGGGATGGAAGTGAAGCGGCCACTCGCCCAGGCTGCCCTCCGCCCAAGCAGAGGAGGACAGATGGAGACGGATTTCGGTCGTCCTGCCCTGCACCGATTGTTCGGGCAGGAGATCGACTTCCGTCACCAGGGCCGGCAAGGACCACATGGGATCAGTGCCGCCGGGGGCAGCCAGGATCGCGCCAGGCAGAACCCACAGGCGGGTTCCGAGGCCATTGGCGGCGACTAGCCTCCAGGGGTTGACGCCCGCCCGAGCAGCAAGCTCGAGCACGCCCTGCCCTTCAGCCGGCAGTAGAAGATTCGCTTGCTCCAGCGTCATCGGGCTTTCGCCCGTCTCGGGGATCACTAATGCCTGACCGGCGTAGACGCGTCCCGGGCTGACGGTCCGGTTGAGGCGGATGAGCGTCTGCCGAGGGACCCCGTAGCGAAGGGTCAGGCTGGCCAGCGTCTCGCCATACCCCACCGGCCGCGATGTCAGCACCCCGGAGATGCCCTCGAAGCCCGGGATGACCAGCTCCATCCCCGGATAGACGAGCGAAGGATCGGCGATAGCGTTCGTCTCGACCAGGGCGTCTACCGTCGTCCCAAACATCGCTGCAATCGTCGATAGGGAATCGCCCGGCTGAACGATGTAGACCGGCCCGGAGGTCTGCGCCTCGACCCTGGCGACGGGCAGGAGCACCAGCAACGCCAGCAACAGAACCTTAACCAACCGCCTCATCGACGAACTCCAACCGATCCCCTACCGCCACCGCCTCCAGCATGGACGGGCGGCCCTCTAGAGTGTACTGCGCCGGAGCCGAAGGAACGTACAGCCGCCAGGGCAAGGCCAGGCGGCAGTCGACAGCGCAGCCTGCCGCGTCAATCCAGGCCACCCCAAGAGGGAAGAACACGAACGCCATGTGGATCGCGGCGCTGGACCTGCTGAGGCGGCTCTCGACCAGCAGCAATCCTTCCCCCTCAGGGAGTGACCGCCGGAAAGTCAGGCCCCGCAGACGGCAGACGAAAGAACCACACCACCGGGCCCGGACGACCGGCGCATCTCCTCGCGACTTGTTACGTACCAGCACCCAGCGAGGCATGCCTCCTCCCGGCATGAAAACGGGGCGACCGCAGCCGCCCCGGTGTCAATCCTGGATCCGACCTCACTCCGACATCCCCAGGATCTTCTCCACGCTTTCCAGCAGTTCCTGGGGGCCAAACGGCTTGGTGATGTAGTCGTCCACTTTGGCAATGTGCAGCCCCAGAACCTTGTCGATCGACTGCGCCTTGGCGGTGACCACGATGACGGGGATTCCTCGTAGAGCGGGATCCGCTTTGATCTGCTGGTAGACCTCCCAGCCGTCCATGTCCGGCATCATTAGGTCGAGCAGGATCAGGTCGGGCTTCTCGCGTCGCACCGTCTCCAGACCTTCGATCCCGCCGTTGGCGCCAATGACAAAGAAACCCCTTCTGCCGAGGATCAAACGAACCAGGTCGATCATCTCTGGCTCGTCCTCAACGCAAACCACGCGTTTTACGTCCGAGGCCATAGGCTCCTCCCTCGGGGCACAAATCGGACACTAGTGTACCATAACGACGTCCGAGCGCAACCAGCATTTCTTCCTACCTTGGTTGGAATTGACCGGGTCTGTCTGCACATGGCTCGGGTACTACGCCCGGGGGCACATGCCCTGTTCAAGCCAGACAAAGGCACGAGTGCCACGCCAGCGTTCCGGCCTGGCCTGAACAGGATGGCTGTGGCAACGGGTGTCCTGCCCCAGAGTGCGCGCGGATGAGGCGGTATGGGTTCGGCAGACATGAGACAGTCAGGCTCCCGTTTTCCTCACCCCCCTGCCCCCCTCTCCGCGG
>CAYQUY010000255.1:0-4178 GCA_964420755.1 uncultured Anaerolineaceae bacterium | reverse complement strand
ACCATGACCCGCTCCGTCAGGGAGACACCATGTCCGGGGGATTTTCGGCGCGGCAGGGCGATATATGAGGTGGGCGCCTGGAGTTCGGATAACGGACCACGGTCAGATGCCGGCCCGGAGGACATCTGGAGCGATTGCGGAGCAGGCGCTGCGATTTCCTTGGCTCGGCGCTCAGGTCGAACCCGACCAGCGTCGCCAGGCCCCCTCCCACATCCTGGGGCCTCGGCCCCGCTTGGGTAGCTGGACCATGGCCACCCGCCTGGCCATTTCGCGAGTGGTTTGAGACGCGGCGCTCCAATCATTCTCGCGCAGGGCGGTTGCCAATCGCCTGCGCAAAGGCTCGACCCAGCTCCATTCGGCGCGGAAGCGATCAGCCTTGATCCAGTAGTCTCGCTTCTCCCATGCCGTGGCCGTCTCGTCCACGGAGCGAGCGATGGCATCGAGGGAGAGCGCCAGGAAGGCAAGTTGGTCCATCTCCTCTGGGCCCACACCCCGGGCGCCAGCCATCGCCCCCAGCGTTACGGCGATGCCCTGTAGCAACTTGGCGCGCGCCCGCGACGCCGACTCCCGGCGCACCACACGCGACACTCCGTCCTCCGCCAGACCCGGGATGGTGGCCATTATAGCCTCCGCCTGCAAAGCGGGCTTCATGGGTGTAGGGAATCAAGTGCGTGCGCACTGGCGAAGGGCATGCCAGTGAACCTGCGAAGCACTAGCCAAGCAGAACTCATGCTAGAATCAACCCTCGCGAGGTCCCATGGCACCTAAAGCGAGAACGCTACTCCTTGTCGTCGGATGCAGCCTGATCTCTGTGATCATCGGATTCGGGGGTGGATTCGCGTCTCATGCCCTGCTGCAAGGTGAGCGAGCCTATCCCCTCGTCGCAGAGGCACATGAATACCTCCGGCTGTACTTCATCGAAGATCTTCCGCCGGATCTGGATCTCGAACGGGGAATGATCCGGGGGATGCTGCAGGTGCTGGGGGATCCCTACACGGCATACGTCGAGCCTCAGGCCCACGAGCTGGAGACTGACACTCTCGCCGGGGAATACGGAGGCATCGGGACCTACGTTTCCATCGACGAGGCTGGGCTGTTCCACCTCATCCCCTTTGCCGAGGGCCCTGCGGCTCGGGCAGGGGTCATGGAGGGGGATGTGCTCCTAGCGATCGATGAGCAGAGGCTCAGCCCCGAGACGACGCTTGAGGACGTGGGGACTGCCCTCCGAGGACTCGCTGGAACCCCTGTCCGGCTCCTGCTGGCGCCCAGGCAACAGGGGGGCGCCGAGTTCGAACTCACCATCACACGCGAGACCATCCCCCTGCCCTCTGCGACGGGATACCTGCTCCCGGACGAGCCGACTATCGGCGTTATCCTGATCAGCGTCTTCAGCCAGAAGACACCGACGGAGGTCCAGGCCGCATGCGACGACTTGACTGGGCGGGGTGCCCAGGCGCTCATCCTGGATCTGCGAGGCAATCCCGGCGGCCTGCTCGACAGCGCCGTTGAGGTGGCGCGCTTCTTTCTGGATGCGGGGACCGTTGTTTTCCAGCAGGAACGAGACGGGGTTGAGCAGGTGTTCCGGGTGGAGACGCCAGGCGCCGCAGCACGGATCCCGCTGGTCGTCGTCGCCGACGGCTCCACGGCCAGCGCGGCCGAGATCCTGGCCGCGGCACTCCAGGCCAACGGACGCGCTCCGGTTGTCGGCCAGCCGACCTATGGCAAAGGGTCGGTTCAGCTGATCTTTGACCTGAGCGACGGTTCCAGCCTGCACATCACGAACGCCCGCTGGTTGACTCCCGACCGGCAGGCCCTCGACGGGGCCGGTCTGCAGCCCGATATCCTCGTCGATCCCACTTCCGCCGCCGGCTCGGGGGATCCGATTCTGGCGGCGGCAGTGCAGTGGCTTGAGGCCGAGCGCGAGCACAGGCCATGACCGATTCGCCGATCAAGATCGTGGCCACGAATCGCAAGGCGGCTCACGATTACTTCCTCGAAGACCGGCTTGAGGCCGGCATCTCCCTGCAAGGAAGCGAGATCAAGTCGGTGCGCGCCGGTCAAGTGAGCCTGAAAGAAGCCTATGTCCGGACCGATGGGCGCGAGGCGTGGCTGATGAACGCGCACATCGCGCCCTACGATCCCGCCAGCAGGCTCAATCACGATCCGAAGCGGATGCGGCGGCTGCTGCTCCATCGGCGACAGATCGCTCGGCTGTTCGACCAGGTGCGCCAGAGGGGCTGCACGATCATCCCCACCAAGCTGTACCTTGCCCGCGGCCGGGCCAAGGTGGAGATCGCGCTGGCACGGGGCAAGAGGCAGTATGACAAACGTCGAGAGCTTGCCGCACGCGAGGCCGAGCGCGAGATGAGACGTGCCCTCAGCCGGAAGGCGGGGTGATGTGCCCGCACTCCATCGCCGCGATCAACGGGTTGGCTCCCGCAGACAAGGAAGCGATCTACCGCCGCTTCATCCCCCGCGTGCTTCTCGAGCGCTTTCGAATCCCGCCTGATCTGCTGGACGCGCAGGGCAGGCCCCTGGGACGCATTGCCTGTGCTTCGGGCGCGACGGACGTTGTCGTCGACCTTCGTCACGAATTCGAGGCCCGCGACCCTCTGCTATACGCTCATCTGACGGATACCATCAACGGGCAGGTCCATGTCCTCCTATACGTCGTCAACGACCCGGCCTCGCCGCGGTTCGACGTCGACCGCATGCCCGACGGGACGCCCACCGAGTTCGGGACCTTCCGCCGCAATCTGGAGGCGGAGGTGGCCGCCCTCCGGGCGGGGCTTGCACCCGGTCAAGTTCGGCGCGGCCTGCGTATTCTGAAACAGTCGATCGAAGCCTTCGAGGACTTTATCTCGTCCCTCGGCCATGACGCCTTTTTCGTCGAGCCACTTGCCTACCACAACGCGGTTGTCTTCGAACGCTACGGATTCGCCTACCAGCAGGGCCGCAAGCTGATGGTCGAGATCAACGAGGGTTTTCGGCCCGGGGGCGAGCTTCAGAGGACGCTCGATGAATCCACCCCCTTTCGTCAGCCGGGCATGGAGTGCTCGATCCTGGGGCGCAGCTGGGCGGTGCATGACGGGATTCTGGGCAGCCCCTTCGCCGGTGTGACGATGTACAAGAGGGTTGGCGCGCTGGCGGGCGTGGACACTTTCCCCGACGGCGCCTGGTGGCCGGCCGGGTGCGCATAGCCTCACTCGCCTTGGAGGAATCCGCGCTCGAGGAGCCTTGGAGGGTTGTTGGCGTGGCTATGCGCAGTTTGGCTTGGACTGAAGACGGATCGGTGTGGTATAATGGCATCGACGGGGATGACAGGCTTCGACGGGAGAGGCTGGCCCCGAACTGCAAGCCGAGAGGCGCCGAGCTCGCAAAATCAGCGCAACCATAAGTGCCACGCGCACGAACTATGCGGCTCTTCCTCTGGCGGCCTAACCCCGTCTAGAGTGGAGCCGGCCCTGCACCGCAGGGCCCACCTTCCTGCGCTCCCCTCGACATGCGCAGGGTAAGGTGACAAAGCGCCGAGGTGCCGCGCCGGAGGCCGCTAAAGGCGCGAAAGATGGGCTCTAGGGTCCAAGCGGCTGGCTAACCGGAAACCCCGTCGGCCGGGGGCCGGGCGGCGAGATCCAATAGGTCGACTACGCTTGTAGATGTTCGGCGGTCGAATCTTTCGGACGCGGGTTCGATTCCCGCCATCTCCACCAAAGGCGCCCTCGATAGCGAGGGCGCCATTTCATCTTCTCTGACCCGGAAGCTTCCCGGTCATCCGGATCGCATCCGGCGCGCACCGATCCCGGCTGCCACGAGGTCGGTGCCGAAAACGGCCTCGCCCGGAAGCGAGAACCGTCGAAGTCGTCTTTGCGCCGAACGCCCAGCGGGGGCTTGGAAGAATCCGGAAGAACGGAGGGGTTCCTCACCGCGCCCCTAAAGAATGTCGAGCGGGTTGCTCAGGCGGAAGCCGTGCCCCCGGACGGTCAGGATGTAAGCGTGGCGGGGATCGGCCTCGGCTAGGCGGTCCCGCAACCGCCGGACCAGCGCGTCGATCGCCTGGTCCGAGACACCCGCCCCCATCGCCCCGGGCCAAACGTGTTCAACGATCTGCTCCCGCGTGACCACCCGACCGCGGCTCTGGTAGAGCAAGTCGAGAAGGCGGTACTGGGGCGGCGAAAGAG
>CAYQUY010000254.1:0-4180 GCA_964420755.1 uncultured Anaerolineaceae bacterium | reverse complement strand
GCCGGAGCGTTGCCGGCCGATGAGTACGTTGAGGGGCTGCGGGAGGCGGGCCTGGTGGAGATTGCCCTGACGCCTGCGGATGGCCGGAGCATGGCAGAGATGCCAGCCGGGTCGCCGTTCTCGGCCATCCTCTTGGCGCGGAGGCCCTAGGTCCGCCTCGGTCTCGCCTCTTTATGCGAGTTGCCAAGCGGAAAGACAACCGCCCACTACATCTTGTGGCGGGCGGTTTAGGCGCCCTCGGCGCGACTCGAACGCGCGACCCTTTGGTCCGCAACCAAATGCTCTATCCAAACTGAGCTACGAGGGCCCACCCGCATGCGCCAACGGAATGGCACATGCTTCTTCCGCGGCCCGGCACTCGTGGGCTGCGCTGCTACCTGCCCGAGGACAGGCTGGCGGGGAGGGAGGGATTCGAACCCTCGGTAGAGGTTTAACGCCCCTACAAGCGCTTAGCAGGCGCCCCCGTTCGACCACTCCGGCACCTCCCCGGGTCGGTCACCTTGGCGGAGGGAGAGGGATTCGAACCCCCGGTGGGTCACCCCACAGCTGTTTTCAAGACAGCCGCCTTAGACCGCTCGGCCATCCCTCCGGGTTTCGAGGGCCCCTCCCGAGCGCCGACATTCTACCATGACGACCATTGCGAGTCAAAGAAAGCCACGCTCCGGCCTGCAGGCGGGACGTTGCTTCCTCGCGTTCGTCCCGCGCCGAGAGGTCAGGCCCCGTGGCTTTCCGTCAACCGGGGCCCACCGGCCGCCTTCTGCCACACCTGGTAGAGTCCCAGCCGGCCGCCCTTTCCATCGGAGCGGTACGCTTCTGTGATGTTGAAGCCGGTCGCCTGGGCCAGCGCCGTCAGCTCGTCCTCGGAGAGGTGGTGGACGTAACGCAGGCCGGAGCCGCCACGACGCCAGTCGAGGAGGAAGTCCCCGGGCTCGAGATCGCGCTCGTCGATCCCGACGGTTTGCCAGGGCAGGACCCTGGCGCGCAGGCGCTTGCTCTGCATGAAGTCCCACACGGACAGCGCAAAGCGGCCGCCAGGATTCAGCGCTTCGCATGCCTGGCGAGCAAACCGGAGGCGCGTATCCTCTCCGGGCAAGTGGTGGAGGATGGCGAAGGCGAAGGCCTGGTCGAAGGACATTCCCAGCGTCGCCGCCCAGTCGGGAGCCGCGAGGTCTGCAAGGCCGAACTTCGCCCACGGGGCCGCGGCGTTCTGGCGGGCGATGGCCAGCAACCGAGAGCTTGAGTCGAGTCCAAGGTAAGGGCCCTCGTGCCCACGCCTCGCCAGCTCTCGCGCCAGTCCGCCGTTGGCGCAGCCCAGGTCCACGACGGAGGCTCCCCGTGGCAGCGACGCCAATGCCCGCAGCACGCCCGGCTGCAGACGCGATCGCGTCTCCGAGAAAGGGACGGCCAGGGTCTGATAGAATTCCAGGTTGAGGCGCAGCAGCTGCGCCAGAATCTCTTCGCGCACGGAGGCATTATACGCTGATGGAGCGGGACCAGGCCTGGCAGGAGGCGCGCCGGTACACGCCGCAGCAGCTGGCCCTGGCCAGGGAAGTCCTGGCCGAGGTCCGCGCCGGCCGGGACCTCTCCCGGTCCCTCCGTCGCCATCCGCAGCCGGGCGGCGGCTATCTTCCCAAGCACCTCCTGGTCCACGCCTACCGCGAGCTTACCCGGACAGGCGAGTGGTCTCTCGACGATTCCTTCCTCCGGCGAATCCGGATGAAGCCGGTCCGCACCCTGTCCGGCGTGACCACGGTCACCGTGCTCACCCGGCCGGGGCCCTGCCCTGGCGACTGCCTCTTCTGCCCGACCGAGGACCGGATGCCCAAGTCCTACGTCGCGGAAGAGCCGGGCGCCCGGCGGGCGGCTCAGCACGGCTTCGACCCGTATCGGCAGACGGCCGCCCGTCTGCAAGCCCTGGAGGCCATCGGCCACCCAACCGACAAGGTTGAGCTGCTCATCCTCGGTGGCTCCTGGAGCGCCTATCCAGAGGAGTATCAGGACTGGTTCGTGCAGCGCTGCCTGGATGCCATAAACGGATCGGACTCGGCCAGCTTGCTCGAGGCCGAGAGGATCAACGCCGAGGGGCGGCGGCGCAACGTGGGGCTCGTGGTCGAAACCCGGCCTGACATGATCACGCCAGCCGAGGTCGCCCGGCTGCGCAGCCTCGGCGTCACCAAAGTGCAGCTCGGCGCCCAGAGTCTGGACGACCGAATCCTCGAGCTCAACCGGCGCGGCCACACCGTCGAGGCCACGCGCCGGGCGGTCTCCCTGCTTCGGGCGGCAGGCTTCAAGGTCGTCCTCCACTGGATGCCCAACCTGTGGGGGTCGGATCTCGTCTCGGATCGCCGGGACTTCGCCCGCCTTTGGGACGACCCCGGCCTCCGGCCCGACGAGATCAAGATCTACCCTTGCCAGCTTTTGGCGAACGCGGACCTCTACCAGGTCTGGCAGCGCGGAGAGTATGTCCCGTACAGCACCGAGGAGCTCATCGACCTGATTGCCGATCTGAAGACGACGATCCCCCGCTATTGCCGGGTCAACCGTGTGGTCCGGGACATCCCTTCGACGCGTGTGGTTGCCGGGAACAAGCGGACGAGCCTGCGGATGGACGTGCAGGAGGCGCTCCGCAGGAGTGGGCGGCGCTGCGAGTGCATCCGTTGCCGGGAGGTGCGTGACCGGCTTGTTGATCCTGGCGAGGTGCACGAGGAGAGCCTGATCTACGCGGCAGCGGGAGGAACGGAGCACTTTCTCTCCCTCGTCACACCGGATGATCTGCTGGCCGCCTACCTGCGGCTCTGGCTGCCCGGAGCGGAGTCGCCCGATACTGGCCTGACTGTGTTGCGGGGAGCCGCCCTCGTGAGAGAGCTGCATGTCTATGGTCAATCGCTTCCGGTGGGGGCGGCCTCCGAAGGTGAGGCGCAGCATGCTGGCCTCGGGGCCCGCCTGATGGCCGAGGCTGAGGCGTTGTCGGCCGGTCGGGGGTTCCGACGCCTTGCGGTCATCGCCGCCCTGGGGACACGCGAGTATTACCGCAGGCTGGGCTACGGGCTGGAAGAGACCTACATGGTCAAGATGATCTGGCCGGTTGACGAAGGACCGCGTGGCGCGGAGAGGTGAATCTCAGGTGTGGTGGTGGAGGCGTGGCCCCGACCACCACATTCGCGACTCTTGCCGGGAATCGGGACGCCATCGTCCCTATTCAAGAGGCTCTGGCGATGAGACCGCCGACTTCCCCGTGAGGCGGCCTTGGGCTAGGTCGAGCCGCCATAACTCGGCGGCTTCGATTAGGAGGCGGGCATCTTGCGTTCGTAGACCGCGTCTTCGATCCGCATGTAGCCCCGGATGGCTTGGCTGGCGACGAAGCGCAGCGGCTCGGGCGGCCAGGGGATCGTGCGTCGGCCGACGAACCACACCCGCGTCAGATCGGTGTCCTTGCCCAGAAGCAGGTCGGCAATCGTCCGCCCGTTAAGGTGGGTCATCGAGACGCCATGTCCGACGCACCCCAGCGAGTAGACGGCGCGCTTGTCCCCCACAAACCCGATGGCCGGCGCCATATCTATGGGGACGCTGACGGGGCCACCCCAGCGGTCGACGAACTCGATCCCCTTCAGGCCCGGGAACAGGCGGAGGACGTCTCGTTCCAGGTCGGAGAAGATGCGCTCGTTCAGATCGCGTTCCATGTCGCGGGCGAAGGAGATGCTCACGTCGCTGCCGCCCATGGCGATTCGGTTGTCGGCCGTCCGGCGGAAGTAATGCACGAAGTTGCGGGCGTCTTCGAGGCCCTGGCGGTTCTTCCAGCCGATGGTCGCAAGCTGCTCTGGCGTGAGGGGTTGGGTGACGACCATGTGGGTGAAGGCCGGCACCTGCTTGCGCCGGAGCCCGGCAAAGAAGTGCGAGTAGGCGTTTGTGGCGAACACAAGCTTGTCAGCCTGTAGGATACCCGCTGGCGTGCGCAAGGTGAAACGCTGGCCGCGTTCAATCGACTGGACCGGGGATTCCTCGTAGACCACGGCCCCGGCCTCCTCGGCGATCCGCTTGAGCTCGCGCGAGTGCTTGGCCGGATCCAGCAGGCCGCAACGTGGTTCCCACCAGGCTCCCAGGAATAGCGGCGAGTCGACTTCCTGCCGCACGCGTGCCGCCTCCCACCATTCAAGCCCGCCGATCCCCATCTGGGTCAGGA
>CAYQUY010000253.1:0-4191 GCA_964420755.1 uncultured Anaerolineaceae bacterium | reverse complement strand
GGGTACTGGGCGGCGATGGCGCGCAGCGCGGAGGCCGTCTCCCAGGCGTGGCCCCGGTGTGCCCGAGCGTTGAAGATCAATCGGACACGGCGTGTCATGGATGATCTACCCGCCGCTCTCTCGGCGGCCCGCGCCTCCCCCGGGCGGCCTTCGGCTTCAGGCATAGACCAGGGGGATCGGGATCCTGCCGCTCCGGCCCTCTCCTCTGATGATCGGCGTGCACATGGCGGAACGACTGGTGGTCGGAAGAATTATAGTCTTTCGGGTCCGCGAACGGCTGAGGGGTGTCATTTGTAGTACCTTTTTTAAGCGTACCGTTCCTTGACCCTTTGGGCGGGGTAGGCTAGATTCAAGATACCAGAGCCCCAGGCCACCGTAGGATTGCACGCCCCGCGTCGACCGCGGCTCTCTCCAGCCAAATTGCCCATTCCGCTCCCCCCAGAGCGGAGGTTTGGGATGCGAAAGCGCCAACTCGGCCGGGGAGATGCCCTTCCACCATGCGGTCATATGACGTGGTGGGCCTTCCGGCGAGAGCGGCAGTGCCGGCCATTCTGCGGATGACAGGGGGCTCTCCCCTTTAAGCCACTAGCCGAATGCAGCCCTACAGCGTGTCCCCGGCCGGCAGCCGGCCGGCTACCAGTCACTCCCCAGCCCGCGGCAAGTCCGCATCCGTTACGACCCTGGTGTAGATCACCAGGTCATCGCCCGCCCTGTAGTAGTTCGGGACAGAGGCAACCTGCTGGTAGCCTAGATGCTCGTAGAAGGCGCGAGTGGGAGCGTAGGCGGGAGTGCCGGACGTCTCCACGATGATGAGACGGCCGTGCGATTGGGCGATCTCGCTCTTGGCCCTGTGCATCAGTGCAGTGCCAATGCCCTTCCCAGCAGACTCGCGGTCCACGCAAATCCAGTACAAGTCATAGGTGCCGTCGGTCAGGGCGGTGGGGCCGTAGCAGGCAAAGCCGACAACGCGTCCGTTGTCCTCCGCCGTCAGGAAGTAGTACCCCCCGTGATCGGCCTTCACCAGGTAGTCGGTGAGAAGCTCATCCACGCAGGCCGCCTCCTGCGCATTGAACAAGGGCTCCGAGGCGGCGATGTGCAGGATGGCGTCTGCGTCCTGGGCGGTGGTAGTTCGGATCGCGGTCATGGCTGGGCGGCGATTGCCAACTCCAAGATGTGCAGGATCATGTCGGGATAGGAATAGCCGGCTGTTCTGGCGGATCGGAAGAAGCCGGCGTTGTGGGCCAGGTCGGGGTTGACGTTGATCTCCAGGACGTATGGGACGCCGTCGTGCATTCGCATGTCGACGCGACCATAGCCCCGAACGGACAGAGCCTTGTAGGCACCGAGGGCGGTCGAGCGGACCCGGTCCTCGTCCTCGGCCGACAGCGGGGCAGGGCAGACCCCGGGTGTCCCCTTGTACTCGACCGAGTCGGGAATCCACTTGCTGTCGAAGGTGACGATCTGCTGGAGCGGGTCCCTTGTCCAGGTGAAGATGACTTCGGAGATGGGCAGGACGGTCGGCTCTCGGTTGCCCCAAAGCGCGACGTTGAGTTCGCGCCCGATGATGAACTGCTCGACCAACACCGGCTGGCGGTAGGTCTCCAGGCAGTACACAATCCTGGCTGCCAGCGCCTCCCGGGTGCGGACCAGCGATTCCTGCGTCACCCCGAAGCTCCCGCCCTCACCTACAGGCTTGACGATGGCCGGTAGGGGCACGGTGAACTCATGGGGGCCCTTGCTGCGGAAGATCTGGTAGCAGGGCGTTGCCAGGCCGGCTGCGGCAACCAGCCTCTTCGTCGTCGGCTTGCTAGCGGTGCGCTGCAGGCAGCGCGAAGAGCCGCCGGTGTACGCGAAGCCCCTCGCCCGCAAGAAGCGGGGAACCTCCGACTCGGTGAACGCCCGGCCCGCCAGGCTTTCAACCAGGTTGAAAATGACGTGCTCCCGGGGGTTGAACGGTCGTAGAGCGGCCTCAAGGTCATCCCAGACGGGCACACGGCACACCGCCTTCACCTGACCTTCGAGGGCCTCGGCGATCTCCTTGGCGACGAGCTCCGTCTCCTCGTCGGCGATGAGGTCTTCGGCGCGCCCGCGCTCAAGGGCAAGGGCCTGGCTGTGCAGGACAACCACCTGGAGGTCACGCACGCTGGGGAAGCGGGGCGCGACCAACCGATGTGTTGACGGGCGGGGGGGAGCTTCGGTTGAGCCGCGTTGTCGGGCGTCGGACTTGAGCCGGCCCTGAGCCTGACTCGGAGGCTCTTCGGAGTCTGTCTGGCTCTCAGGGACGGCTGGTTTGGTAGCGGTGGCCGTGGGGGATTGGTTGGTGCTTGTCTTCATCGTCAGGGACTAGGCTCACCGAACTGATTGGAGCGGCAGGGAAACTGCTCTTCTTCTTGCAGGGCGAACCTCGCGCAGTGTATCACTCGGGCGAGGGCGGGTCAAGCGTTCGACGCAGAGATTGGCTTGGCCTGCTATGCGCAACGGGTTGTGCACTGACCGCGTCTCGATGCCTCGGGGCGTCGAGGTTTGCGGCGTGAGGCAAGGCCACGCTGCCGGAGCCCTCCCACATCTTCGGCTGAAGAGAGCATCAGGCAATCGGCCGGACATCCTCGGTGGCCTCGGGGCTACCCTTGGGGACGGCCAGTTTGGTCCAGGCCGGCACAAGCGTCAGCGCGCCGAGGATCACCGTCGCCAAGAAGGGGGCTCGCGGCCCAAAGCGGGCCCAGAGCAGTCCGCCAATCCAAGGTGAGGGCAGCGAAATCAGCCCCCAGCTCGTCGAGAGCAGGCCATAGCAGATTCCGCGCAGGCGTTGGGGGGCACCTTTGGAGATCAGGGACTGGATGGCCGGATCCATCAGGGCCACCCCGATTGCCAGAAGCGACCAGGAGAAGGCGAATCCCCAGAAGCCAGACACGAGGATGAAGGCCAGCCTGGAGGCCAAGACAGCGGCCAGGCCGCAGACCAGGGAAAAGCGCTCGCTGACCTTGTCACACAGCCAACCGGCGGGGTAGCTGGCAGCCACCAGCACGACGCCGAAGATCCCATCAAGAAACCCGATGTCCTGGACGGTCAGCCCCCAGATGTCCTTGAGGTAGACGGGCATGAGCTCGAAGGACATCCGGAAGGCAACGTCGCGGACGCCATCGGTGATCAGAAGCCAGGTCATCACCCCGCCTGAGAGGAGCAAGGCGCCCATTTCGAGGAGCGAGGTGCGGAGCGAGCGAAGGCTGGGTATGGCTGGGGCAGGTTCAGCCGCTGGAGAGTGGGTCCGGGCAATGAGGAGGATGACCTCTCCGGCCACCGCGTAGGCCAGGCCGGTGACGAGGAAGAGCCGCTCGAAGCCGTAGTGTTGGGCCAGGAAGCCACCCAGCGGTGGGCCGAAGATCCAGGTCAGGTTGGTGATGGTTTCGGCGGAGCCAAAGATGCGCCCCCGGTTCTCCGGCAGGGTATGGTCCGCAAGGAAAGCCCGGTAGGAGGGGCGGATCAGGGCGAAGGCAATGGCCAGAAAAGCTGGGGCCAGGATGGCTCCTTGCCACGAACTGGTCGAGGCGAAGATGATATACGCGAGGACACCGGCGACGCTGCCGATCGCGATGGCCCTCAGTCGCCCCAGGGAGTCCGAGAGCCACCCGCCCAGGATAAGCAAGACCAAGGGGATGATCGCCGAGAGAGTGAAGAACAGGCCGACCTGGGTTACGTCGGCTCCCAGCGCCCTCAGATACACAGGGATCTGCACGGAGGTCATGGCGCGCGTGGCTTCGGTCAGCGCCATTGCCAGCAGAAAGAAGGCCAGCCGCCTGGAGAGGAAGGGAGAGGAGGAGCGGGCTCGAGAAGGGTTGGCCAGTGCAGCCCCCTGAGTGGGACAATCAAGCGGGAGAGCCGCGGGACAAAGCCGGCGACAACTTGCGTCGGTTGCTTTGGAGGACTCGACTGAGGGGATAGGCCGATGCTCGTGCGCCGCTACCGGCAGCTTGCCGGGGTCGCGAATCGGCTTGCCCTATGGCTGGCTGCTATTCTGCCACTTTCCAGCCGTTCCTGCAAGCGGGAGTTTGGCGCTGGCGATCAGGAGAGCCCTCGGCCTTACCCTCTTTCACATGATGACAAGAACCGCGCCGGCGCCTACAATACGAGGCGTCTTACCGCAGCCCAGAGAGTGACCCATGTCTCTTCCGACGCTCCTACCCGTTCCCCGCT
>CAYQUY010000252.1:0-4203 GCA_964420755.1 uncultured Anaerolineaceae bacterium | reverse complement strand
ACGGGAAGCAGCCCTGCGCTCGACTGGTTCGGCAGCGAGGCGGCCTCACTCGGAGCTCAGCCATCCCCGCCTGGAGCCCTCCGGTCCGTGAGGGTTGATGGGTGGCGCACGAACGCAGGCGGGGTCGCGGGTCGCGATGAGGCGGGGCCCAGCCCGCAGGCGAACCCTGGCTGCGGGGGCTCACCCCAGGGCGCGCATCAGCTCCAGGAACTCCTGCCACTCCTCGACAAAGAAGTGGAGCGTCACAGTGCCCAACTCGATGTGGTAGGTTTCCTCGCCATCGGGCTCTCTTGCCTTCCAGGCGATGAAGTTGGCGGTCTCGGCAAGGGTCGAGGTTGTCACGTTCGGTTCATCTGCCATCGCCACTCCTCCCACTGTCGACAAAGCTCGTTACAGCGGGCCACCTCGTCTCATCCAGTCTGCGAAGCCGATGCAAAGGGGCCGCCTGTTCCGACCTGCCTCGCCTCACGACCCGGCGGTCGGCTTCACACGGCGTCGTCCGCGCCGGCGTCGTGACCGTCCGATTGGCCGCCGTGCACAAAGCCCGCTTCGTCCAATTGCTTGGCATCTTGGCTGGGGCGGCGGCGCCTGCGCAGCCGTTTCCAGGGGCGGGGCCAGGCTCGTGGTGCTGGCGCAGCGTCGATGGGCGGGTCCCAGGGAGAAAGGTCAACCAGCTTGCGATAGCCATAGCGCCCGAGCAGCAGCAAGGTCGCCGTCGAGGGGGCAGAAAGCAGAAGGCCGATCACGCCCGCCAAGGTTGCGCCGACGATAGCTCCCAGCAGGACTAGGACAGGATGTAGGTTCAACGAGGACCCCATGATCCGGGGGATCAGAAGGTAGTCGATGCTCTGATCAAGGATGACAACGCAGGCGATGATCAAGACGGCATGCCAGAGGGGCGAAAGGCCAAACCAGTTGCCGGGCTGGAACAGCGCCACCAGTGCCGCTACAGCGCCGGCGGACAATGGCCCAAGAATGGGGACGAACTTGGCCAGACCGCCGAGGAGACCCAGGCCAAGGGAGAAGCGAACGCCGAGGACAGTCATCAGGATGCCAGTGAGTACGCCGGTGATGATGACAACGATGAGCTGGCCCCGCAGGAACGAGTGCCAGATGCGCCCCAGCGCGGCCCGCAGCCGGCCCAGATCCTCCTCGGTGCCGGGTATCGTCAAGCTGGCCCAAGAGGAACGGATGCGCTCGAAGTCATGGGTCAGGAAGTACGCCAGGGCCAGGACGAGAACGAGTTTCGCCAGCGTGGCGACTGCACCGGTCGCCAGCGAGGTCAGCAGGCCGCTCATCCGTCCCAGGACGGGCTGCACAGCTGCCAGTGCCTGCTCGACCAGGGGCGCTAGATCGAACTGCGCCAGGTTGAGGCTCCAGTGGCCGATGACGATCGTCTGCTGACTGAGGCTGGTGATCTGGGAGGGCAATGAGGTCAAGAAACTCTGCACCGTGGTGAACAGCGCCTGCAGTTGCTGCACAATGCCCAGACCTGCCGCGGTGAGCCCGGCGATCAGCTGCAGGACCAGGGCCAGGTAGAGCAGATTCGTGGCCATCGCCCAGGAAATACGTGCCTTCACGTGCAGCCACTGCACGATCGGCAGGAGAAGGTAGGTGACGATGCCAGCCACGACAAGCGAGGGAATGATCGCCTGGAATCGGACCAGAAGCGCTCCCACGATGACGATCCCGATCAGGGCTACCATCAACTTGGTCGTCGTCCCCCAGGGCCGGGAAGGGGCAGGACCCACGGTCATCGAGTTTTCTCCTCACGCTTCGCGAGACGAGACCTCGCCCTCCGCCAGCGCTTCCCCAGCAGGGTCCATATCCGCGACCGCTTGGACCGGCGGGGGGGCTTCAAGGCCGGGGCCGGCCAGGTCTCCAGGCCCACGACCTTCCGGTAGATGTAGCCAATCCACAGACGTAGTGTGGCCAGGGCCGGCGCCGCCAGCAGCAGACCCAGCACGCCCGCCAGTGCTCCGCCAGCCAACACGCCAAGCAGGACAAAGAGCGGGTTCAGGTTAAGGCTGCTGCCGATGATCCTCGGCACGAGGATGTTGTTCTCCACCTGCTGGATCAGGACAAACGCGACCAAGACCACCAGACCAAACCAAAGCGGAGAGAGACCCCACCAATTGGCGCCCTGAAAGAGGGCCACCAACACGGCGATCAGCCCGGCGAAGAGCGGCCCAAAGAAGGGGACGAACTCGAGCGCACCAGCGATCAGGCCCAGCACCAACGAAAAGCGCACGCCCAAGGCCGTCATCACCACCGCCACCAGCGACCCTATGACCAGGCCCAGGATCAACTGCCCTCGCAGGAAGGCATGCCAAACCGCGCCCGTCTCATTTAGGAGTCGGCGCATATCGGCGCGGTAGGGAACGGGTACCATCTGGATGAGGCTGTCGTCAAGCGTACCGAAGTCGACGAGCATGTAGTAGCCGAGCACCATGCCGGCCAGGACCAAACCGACGGCCGAAGCGGTCGCCCCTGCGGCCGAGGCGACCATCACACCCGTCTGTGCCAGGAGAGGCCGGACGGAGGAGGTCAGCCAGTCCGTGACCGGCCCGAGGTTTGCTGACGCCAGGTCAAGGGTCCAAGGCCCGACCGTGAAGCGCGAGTGTACCAGCCGCTGCAACAATGCTGGGATGGTGGCGGAAATCTGCCCCAAGTCTTCCACCAGGCCAGACACCTGCTGGGAAACGACCAGCCCCATGCCCGTCGTCGCCCCGGCCATGATCACCAGAAGTATCAGATAGACGATCAGCACGGAGAGGCCCCGAGACAGATGCAGTCTGCGAGCCAGGCGGGTCACAACGGGATGGAGGATATAGGCCAGGAACAAGGCCAGGAGGGTTGGGACCAGCAGCTGCCGCAGCCGGTTGAGAACGATCAGAACCAGCACCAGGAGCACCGCCCCGACGGCCAGACGCGTCCCGGGTTGCCAAGCAGGTGAGGAGGGTTCAGGCGCTGGGTTCTGCATCGACGAATCCTGTCCCTGTCTCCTCGGGGAAGGGATCCTGGTCAAACAGGTTGGCGAAGACGTAGCGGCCTATGACACGGGCGCTGGCTATCGTGGGGGCCGCCAGGAGGATGCCCAGCACTCCGGCCAGGGAGGCGCCGGCGGCGATGCCCAGGATGACAACCAGGGGGTGCAGCCGAACACGCCCGCCGATGATGCGCGGGATGAGGAAGTTGAGATCGACCTGCTCGAAGACCAGATGCAGACCAATCAGGATCAGCATGGCCGCCCAGTTGGGCAGCGGTAACCAGGTGGATCCCTGAAAGAGCATCAGCAGGGATGCGATCAATAGCCATATGCCGTGGCCCAGGCTAGGGAGGAACTCCAGCAACCCGGCCAGCGCCCCCATCGCCAGGGCATACGGCAGGCCGACGATGAGACCCAGAACCGTGATGATCAGGGCGACGACGAACGCCAGGACGATCTGGCCACGGAAGAAGGCCCCCCAGACGGTGTTCACTTCCTTCGCCAGCCGGGTCCAGTCCTCCCGGTAGGCTGGAGGCGGCAACTGCTCGGCCCAGGATCGGAGGCGTCCGGAGTCTTTGATGAGGTAGAAGGAAACGATCAGGATGAAGATGACCATGACCAGGCCGGTGATGACGTCGAGGGCGAACCCAAGGGTGTGGCTGAAGACGGGTTCCAGCATCCCCCTCAGTGCACCGCCGATCTGGTTCATCAAGTCCGTAGTAATGAACGGCCGCCCACCGATGACGATGGTCCGGCTCAGGAAGTCTTCCACCGACTGCGCGATCTGCTGGAAGTTGAGGTTCAAGCGGGTGGATTGTTCAACGAGGGGTGGGATGAGCAGCCCGGGGACGAGAGCGACGATGCCAATCAGGACGAGATAGGTGAGCGCCGTGGCTATGCCGCGCCCCAGATGAAGGCGGGCCTGGACAAAGCCGACAAGAGGCGCCAGCACATACGCCAGGATGGCTGCCACGATCAGGGGAGGCACCACGAGGCTGAAGCGGCTCAGCAGGTAGATGACCAACGCCAACAGGCACGCGCTGACCATCAGCTTGCCCGCCGTCCCCCATCGGTGTCGGGGCAACGAGGCGCTCACACGCACATTCTAACTGACGCCTCGCCCGCGGGCAATGCGCCCTGCGGCTCCAGAACGCCTGAAACAGAACGCACCTGCCTTGCAGGTGCGCCTGGGAAGCTGCGCCTCTTGTCTCTGG
>CAYQUY010000251.1:0-4206 GCA_964420755.1 uncultured Anaerolineaceae bacterium | reverse complement strand
CGACCGATCGCGTTCGAGAGGTAGACCTCGTCGGCCACAATCGGGGGAAGCTCCTCCGGCACCCGGACGACGAGTTCCAGTCCCCGCTCCTTGGCTTGCTTCTTGTGTCGCTTGGCCACCGTCCGCAGCCAGGGGGAGACGTCATCGATCACCCTTCGGCGCAGATGGTAGGCGCTCTGCGCCTCCCCCGTCTGCAGCTCGACCAGCGTGATGAAGTCCAGAACCAGGCGGTGCAAGCGCTCCGCGCCCTTGCGGATCCCGTCCATGAACTGCTTGAATTCCTCGGAGGAGAGCTCGCCCGCTTCTTTGCCCAGCAGATCCGAGTAGTTGATGATGTAGGTAAGCGGCGTCCGAAACTCATGGCTCAACGTTGCCAGGATCGATCTCTTGAGGTCAGCGAACTGCTGCTCCCTCTGGCTGCGCAGGGCCTGGCTGCGCGCCAGCTTGGCCCGGACTGCGATGAGCAGATCCTCCTCTTCGAAGGGCTTCGTAATGTAGTCGTCCGCGCCCAGCTCCTTCCCGCGGCGGATGTCGGCCTTCTCCCCCCGCGCGGTCAGGAAGATGAAGGGAACATCCAGGAGCTCGGGCCGTCGGCGCACCCGCTCGTAGAGTTCATAACCGTCGATCCCCGGCATCATGATGTCGGAGACGATCAGGTCAGGCCGATGCGTCTCCAGTAACTCGAGCGCGCCAGACGCATCGGCGGCGGTCAGGGCGCGGTAGCCCGACATCTCCAGCAGTTCCCGCAATCCTTCCAGCAGGGAGATGTTGTCTTCGACGACCAGAATCAGCGCCTGCGTCATCTTCCCCCTCCCTAGTCCAAAGGCAGCCAGACCGTGAACGTGCTACCCTGCCCCATCTGGCTGACGGCTTCCACTCGTCCACCATGGCGTTCGACGATGTCATGTACAATCGCCAGGCCCAGACCACTTCCAGGCACCTGGCTGTCTCGGGCCTGTTGCCCCCGGTAGAAACGTTCGAAGATATAGGGGAGATCCTCTTCGGCGATCCCCTGACCGTTGTCCTGCACACCCACCCGCGCCATGGCCCGGCCGTTGATCTGCTCTACCGGCCCCAGCTTCACCCGTACCCATCCCCCGGGGGCGGTGTACTGTAGGGCATTGCTGAGCAGGTTGGTGAAGACCCGGACGACCTGGTTGCGGTTGAGAGGAACAATCACTCGATGCCTTCCTTCGAGCTCAAGACTCAGGCCCTTGGCCGCGAAGGAGGGCCCGAGGTTCTCGACGACCTGCTCCAGGAGCGGAACCAGTTCCACCGGCTCACGTTCGGCCACCTGGGGTCGCCCTTCGAGACGCGACAGGTCCAGAAGATCCTCGATCATATCGCTGAGCCGACCGGTCTCCTGCTCGAGGACTTCCTGGTACTGGTCGCGCCGATCCTCTCTCCCCTTGCGCAACAGGGAGAGATAGAGCTTGATGTTCGCCAAGGGTGTGCGCAGTTCGTGCGACACGGTCGCCACGAACTGGCTCTTGAGGCGGTCCAGCTCGCGCAGGCGAGTGATATCCCGCAGGACGATGACCGTGCCGACTGCCAGGTCTTCCTGGGTCACGGGGGAAGCCAGGGCCTGAAAAGTCATCGCCCCCAGTTCCAGCTGGACACTGACCACGCCACCCTCGGCATGCAGCCTGCCAATGTGTGCCACCAGATCACTGGCTTTGGGTCCTTCCAGCAGCTGCTGCGCGACCGGGTTAGCCAAGACCAGTCGGCCTTCGAGGTCGAGGACCAGGACCGCGTCTGCCACCGAGCGCAGAATCGCCTCGGTTCGCTCCTTCTGGGACCGGATCTCCGTCGTGCGGACGGTGACGCGCTCTTCAAGCTGAGCCGCATGGGCGCGCACCTCGGCGAACAGCCGAGCGTTAGCGAAGGAGATGGCGATCTGTGCCGCGAGCACCTGGAGCAGCTCCAGATCGGCCTCGCTCAGTCCACCTACCCTGTCGCTCTGTGCATCCAACACCCCCACGACCTCGCCAGCGATCGTCAGGGGAACCGCCAACTCAGACTGGGTCAGCGGAAGCTCGGGCACGGCACGGTAGCAGGGTTCTCGCGAGACGTCCGGCACCAGCCAGGGACGCCCCGTCTTGGCCACCGTGGTCATGATGGTCGACTCGCCGAGGCGGAGGACCGTCCGGACGTCAACCAGCCGCCCCTCTGGGGCAATGGCCACCGCCTGGGGAACCAACACCCCTCCGTCATCCAGCATCATCTGCACCGAGTAGTAGTGGAACGCGTGCAGGATGCGCACGGTCACCTCGCGAGCCAGCTGCTGAATGTCCAGCACGGAAACGGCGTAGCGGCCAATCTCATTCACCAGGCGGAGCTCTTCCGCGCGGTGAGCGGTGGACTGAAGCAGACGGACATTGTCCAGAGCCACCGCAATCTGGTTGGCAATCATGCGCAAGAGGCGTAGGTGCTCCTGACCGAACCGATTGGGGGCTTCGCTCTGAACCGAGACGGCCCCAATGGTCTCACCCCTTGTGATCAGGGGGACGCCCAGCCAGGAGGCCGTTGGGATACCCGCGGTCAGCCCAGGCACCGGCAGCGTGCCAGCCTCGGCGTCGTAGTCGTTGATTAGGAGCGGCTGGCCTTGCTGTATGACGTAGCCGCTCAGCGTCGGCCCACGCAGAGGCACGGTCAGCGGCGGCAGGCGCTTGCCCGAATCGAGGACTTCGCAGAACAGCGTGTCGGGCGTCTCCAGCCGGGCCATGACTGCGGAATCCACGTTCAGCAGATGGTCCACCTGATCGAAGAGGAGGTCAGTGACCCCCTCGGGCGTCAGCTCCTGGGAGAGGGCGATGCCCAGGTTGAATAGGGAGGTCAACTCCTCGGAATGCCGCCGCAGCTCGCTGAAAGCCTGGGCATTGTGGATGGCCACCGCGGCATGGTTGGCCAGGGCCTGGGCCAAGGCCTTGTCGTCCTCGGCGAAGTCTCGAGGGACGCCCGGCTCATCCACGGCCAGGACCCCCAGCAGCGATCCTTCTCGCCGGATGGGGGCGATCAGGATCGACTGGATATCCGCCTCGTCTGCCAGATTACCCAGCCCCGAGAGCCAGAAGCGGCGGAGCACGCGCGCTCGGTTCAACCTAAACCTGCGGCGCACGCCGTCAAAGGCTTCCAGGGGAATGGGCTTGCTGCCCCAATGAGACCGGACCGCACGCTCAAAGGCCCCACCCGGGTCGAGGACCATCAAATCCACGATATGCTGCTCATCCGGCGCAAGGAGCATGACGATGGCGCGCCGGACCTCAAGTGCCTGTGTCGCATACCGCACGAGATGGCCCAGGATCCCCCGCACGTCGGTCGTCGAGTTGACTGCTCCGGCGAGCTCCTGGAGCAGCCGATTGCGGCGGCTGGCCTGGCGCTCCCGCCAGAACAGGTCAGCATTGTCCAGGGCCACCGCCATCTGGCGAGCGAAGGCCGTGGCGATCTCGACGTGCGAATCCTGGAAGAACCCGGGCGTAGCACTATCCAGTGACAGCAGACCGATCGTCTCCCCCCGCCGCTGGATGGGGATCCCCAGCCATGAGCGCACGTGCCTCCAGATGGCCGGGGCGGGCTGTTGAAACTCTTCTTCGGCGTCGGAAATCACTACTGGTCGGCCGGTGGTGAGCAGCCCCTCCAGGCTCGGGAAATCAGCCGGGCGGAGCACCCGTCCGGCGGCGGGCGCCTTGGTGAACCGATCGTAACCTCGGGCGGCCCGAACGGTCAGACTGCCCTCACCAGCCATCATGACACAGGCCGAATCACATGGAACGACCGTCGCCAGCAGCTCCAGTACCTTGTCAAGCAGGTCTTCAGTGTCCAGCGTGGCGTTGATGATGAGGGAAACCTGCTGGAGCGCACGCAGTGCCGCTGACTGCTGCCGTATCTGTTGCATCGCCCCGGCACGGGCAAGCGCAGCCCTGAGCGGACCGCCGAGCCCATCGAGTGCCTCTCTCTCGATCTCCATCAGTCGGTCGCCCACCAAGAGGATCGCCTGGCGGTCCGGCTCCAGCAGGATGGGTAGCAGATAGAGCCATCGAAGGGCCAGGGCACGCCGGATTCTGGAGGCGCCTTTGTGCCCCAGCGCGGGATGGACCTGCAATAGCTCTTGCGGGTGGTCTGAGTATCGAGACTGGCCCGACACGAGAGGCGCCGGCATGGAGCCCCTGGCGCTGCCAGCCTCGCGGGGCTCCTGGCCAGGGTCAT
>CAYQUY010000250.1:0-4217 GCA_964420755.1 uncultured Anaerolineaceae bacterium | reverse complement strand
ACTACGCCCGAGGCTACGTGCGGCCGAATGGTGAGCTGGTCACCCCGCCGGTCTACTTCAGCGACGGCAGCTTCCGTCTCCGGCCCTCCTCGACGGTTAGCGGGCCAAACGAGCTCGGGGTCCAGATGGTCCTCCTCTTTGTTGCCAGCCTCCAATGGATGGTGGTTTCAAAGGGGAGAGGCCGTTGGCTGCTCGGCCTACTCTCTGTTGTGTACTTGATCGGCCTGGCGATCAGCTACTCCCGGAGCGCACTTCTGGGGTGGATCATGGCCGTCGTGATGCTTGGTCTGATGGCCTTGGCGGCCGGCCGGGCGAGACTTCAGCAGGAGATCCGGCGGCGCAAGGGTCTGGTCATCGGCGCAGTAGCGGGGATTCTGGTCCTGCTCACGGTGATCTTTGTGTCAACCGGCATGGCCGCAAGGATGATCTATACGGTGAGGAATCTCACATCGGAGTACCACTTCGAGGACACCACAGGTGCGATTGAGTTCCTCGTCCGCCAGCCGGCCGGTGTCGGGATGGGGTTGGTAGGGCCAAGGGAGGGGATCTTCTTTCCCGAGCAGGAGGCGTTCCATGTGGAGGGATCGCTCTTCCAGATAGGGATGGAGATGGGGGTCTGGGGCTTGGCCCTGTGGCTGGCGTACCTAGGCGCTGTGCTTTGGGCGACCTGGCGTGCCCGGCAGCGGACGCAGCATCCGTTGCTGCGCCTGACCGCTGGCACGGCCATAGCCGGGTGGTTGGGAGCATTGGTGGCGTTTCTCTTCCTTCCCCTGATGCAGGCGATGGTGTTGATGAGCTGGCTCTGGTTCTTGCTGGGGATGGGCCTTGAGTGCGAGCGCATCGAGGAGGCATGGCACAAGGGGCAAGCATCTTCGGCGGCCCCAAGTCAAGTTGCCGCCTCGGCTGGGACTCCGCCGGCCTGAGATCTGAAAGGATTGCACTACACGAGAATCCCCGATCCGGACGGGTGGGTCTTGGGGCTCGTATGGCCGAACTGCTCCTTGGGAGGAGAAGACCAGGTAGAGGTCGCACCTGACGCCGGGGTGAGCTGGCCATAGCCGAGGGTAATGGGGCTTCCGTCGGGCGTTCGCCTCGATGTCCAAGGAGATGTGCTGAATGCCTTCGGGGTCAAGGCGTCGGCTGGGATTGTGCTGATCCAGGATCCCGACGACCGCGTTTCCTGGACGGCAGGGCCGTCTGGCCGCATTTCCGACCGCCAGGAGGGAGTAGGCAATGAAGCGAATCGTCCTCATCACCGGAGCCGCCGGCGGCATCGGCCGGGCAACCGTTGAGGTCTTCGATGCCCACGGCTGGGACACCATCGCCGTGGACCGGCAGCAGGCCACCGGCTTCCCGAAGACGGTGTCCTTCCGACAGGCCGACGTGGCGGACCCGGATTCGATGGTGGACCTATTCCGCTGGCTGGGGACGCGCACAGATCGTCTGCACGCCCTGGTCAACAACGCCGCCATTCAGATCTGCAAGCCGTTGGTCGAGATGACGGTGGAGGAATGGGATGACGTGATGGCCTCCAACCTGCGCTCGATCTTCCTGACCGCCCGCGAAGGCTATCCCCTGCTCAAGGCCGCGGCCGGGGCTGTCGTGAACGTGAGCTCCGTCCACGCGGTCGCCACCTCAGCGGACATCGCCGCTTACGCCGCCAGCAAGGGCGCCTCCCAGGCCCTCACCCGGGCGATGGCCCTCGAGTTCGCACGGGACGGCATTCGGGTGAACGCCATCCTACCGGGCGCCGTCGATACGCCCATGCTGCACTCCGGTTTGATGCGAGGCCACGTGCAGGGAGCATCGCTGGAGGAGCGGAAAGCCGACCTGGCGCGCCGCACGGTCATGGGCAGGATCGGCAAGCCCGAGGAGATCGCCCTCGCCATCTTGTTCCTGGCTGACTCGGAGCAGTCGTCGTTCATGACCGGGCAGTCGATGATCGTCGACGGCGGGGCGACGGCGCGGCTCAGTACAGAGTAGGGATTCGGTGCTCGCGCTGCTTCCTCTCCTCGCGTTGCTGGGTCTCTGGATCCTGCTGGGCAACCTCCGCCCGGGATGGGGCTGGCGGCGGCCCTTCCTGCGCGCTGTCGTCCTCTCCGGCAGCTACATGATCCTAATGACCGAGGGCCTCAGCCTCGTGCGGGGGATCACGCCGCTGGGGTTGGCCGTGGCGTGGGGGTTGCCTGTGGCGGCCGAGGCGGGGTGGCTGCTGCGGCAGCGGAGAGCCGGTCAAGGCGTGGTGTTCCCGCGCCTCCGCCTGCCCGCATCCTGGTCCGACCGGATTCTTGTCCTGCTGGTGGTCGTCATCGTGGTCACGACCGGGATCGTGGCCTGGTTCGCGCCGCCGAATACCTGGGACTCGCTAACCTACCACATGAGTCGGGTGGCGCACTGGGCTCAGAACCGGTCCCTGCAACCCTACGTAACCGCAATCGAGAAACAGAACTTCATGAGCCCAGGGGCAGAGATCGCCGTCCTGCAAGTCTACGTGCTCGGTCGCGGAGACCGTCTGGCTAACTTCCTGGAGTGGTTTGCCATGGTTTCCTGCCTGATTGGAGTGTCCCTGATCGCCAGGCAGCTGGGTGCACGTGCGGGAGGCCAGGTTCTGGCGGTCGTCTTCGCAGCCACGCTTCCTATGGGCATTGCACAGGCATCCAGCACGATGACGGACTACGTTGTTGCCCTCTGGATGGTCTGCGTTGCTCACGAGAGCCTGTCACTGGCTGAGGGCGAGGTCCGGAAAAGCGGGGTGGGGTTCGTCAGTCTGGCCGCAGGTTTGGCGATTATCACGAAGCCAACGGCAATCGCCTACCTGGTTCCGTTTATGCTATATGTCGCAGTCGTGCTGATTCGTCAACGCGGGGTAAGGAAATTCCTGGGCTCTTCGGCCGTGTCAATAGCCATCGTGATCCTTTTGAATGCAGGCTACCTCTCCAGGAACGTGATCCTCGAAGGGACGCTCTATGGAGGCCGGGCCTTGGCCTCGGGTGTGATCAATGAATCCGTGGACTGGCGGGTGACGCTCTCCAACCTGCTACGGAACGCCAGCCTACACGCGGGCACACCGTTCCCGGCTCTCAATCATCAACTCCTCCGCGCAATCGCGGCGGTCCATTTCAAGATTGGACTTCCGGACCTTGCTGATCCCCGAACCTCAGTCCACGACTACTTCGCCATCCGGGAACCTCTCACGGACGAGAATAGGGCAGGCAATCCGCTGCATGCTCTCCTAATACTCCTGGCATTCGCGTTGGTACTCATCCGTGGCAGGAGGCGTGGCTTCCTCCTCTGGGGGTATGCTGTGACTGTCGCCTCGACGTTCCTGGTCTATAGCCTCATCTTCAAGTTCGATATGCTTGGCAGTCGGTATCACCTCCCGTTCTTTGTTCTCTTCGCGCCCGCGGTGGCATGTGCACTCTTGTCCGTGGCTCCGGCTGGTGTGGTTAGGGTCACAGGGCTTGTGCTCGTGGTCGCTTCCTGGCCATGGTTGGTGAGCCTGGACAGCAGGCCCCTGCTTCCGAAAGAGGGCGATCGCGCCAGCATCGTTGCCGAACCGAGGCAGCAACTCTACCTCTCGGCAAGCGCGGCTGAGGCATTGACAGCAATCGCGAATGACATCGCTCAGGCGAACTGCAGGGATGTCGGCATCATGCTCAGCGGGGATGGCCCCGAGTATGCGTTGTGGGCATTCCTGGGTGCGCCGCGCGACGCACCGCGAGTAGAGTGGATTGTCACAGGTACCCCCTCAGCCCGATTTGCGGATTCGGGATTTCACCCTTGCGCGATCATTTGCGACGCAAGTTGCGCTCAAGATTCGATCACCATCGGAGGGCTTCCCTTGGTCTACGATGCTTCTGGTTGGCGGCTCTACATGACCGGAGGCGAGTAATCCGCATCGAAAGCGGGTTGCCTGCGCCTGGACTGGGATCTCATGGGAAGCGGGAGGCGGACGGTCATGGGCAGGATCGGCAAGCCCGAGGAGATCGCCCCCGCCATCGTGTTTCTGGCTGACTCAGAGCAGCGGTCGTTCATGACCGGGCAGTCGATGATCGTTGACGGCGGCGCGACCGCGAGACCAAGCGCGGAATGAGCACCTGCCCCGGCGACGCGCGCGGGGCCTGTCCTAGGCGTGCCAGGGTTCTATCGGGAGATCGCGGTAGGTGGAACAAGGTCGGTTTCGGTCATTCATCTACGGCGTCAAGCGGTTCGTGCCC
>CAYQUY010000249.1:0-4227 GCA_964420755.1 uncultured Anaerolineaceae bacterium | reverse complement strand
CGAGGGATGCGGTCCATCTCGAACGGCTGGGCGAGCAGGGCCACGGCCGCCAGCGTCAGGACGCCGGCCCCGATGTACGGGTGCACCCCGAAGATCATTCCGCCCGCGATGCCGCAGGCCGCCACCTCCGAAAGCGCGATGCCGATGAACACCACCCGCTTCAGGATCACGAACACGCCCAGGAGCGAGCACACGGCCGCGATCACGAGGCCGGCCAGGAGCGCCTGGGGAAAGAGCGAAAACAGCGTCTGGAATTGTTCAAGCATGTTGCTCGCCTCGCGAGGAGACGACGTCCCCCGTTCTGACCAGGCTCACTCGGCCGTGCCTGACCATGCACAGGACGGCCGCGAGGTCGCTGATATGGTCCAGGCCGTGGTGCGCCAACAGGACTGTCTTGCCGTGTTCCCTGCTGAGCCGGAACAGGTGGCCCAGCAGGTCCAACTCCGATTGCTCGTCCAGATCGGAAGTTGGCTCGTCCATGATGAAGACCTCGGCCCCCCCGGCAAGGGCGCGGGCGATCATCGCCTTCTGGCGCATGCCGCCGGACAGTTCCCCGAAGGTCTTCTTCGCGTGCTCAGCCAGGTTGAATTGCTCCAGCACGCGCTGCACCTTTTCGTTCTGCTCGCGGGTGACTCTTCGCCACCATCCCACCTGCGGATACAGGCCCATGGCGACGATCTGCCTCGTCGTGACGGGATACAGCCGATCGATGGATTTCTGCTGGGGGACGTACCCGGGGCGGCAGCGGTGGAACGGCGTGACGATCCTGCCCTTCCGCGGTTTGAGCAGCCCCAGGATGGCGCGGAGCAGCGTGGTCTTGCCCGCGCCGTTGGGGCCGACGAAGGGCAGGAACGCCCCGGCCGGAACCTCCAGGCAGGCATCGTGCACGACCTCGTCCCGGCCATACGCCAGGCTGACGTGGTCGCACACGATGATCGGACCGTCAGTCGCCCTGTCACCTGGCATGGGATTCCCCCGGTTTCGGCCCGGCCGCCGGCGCGCCCATCGCGTCGCCCAGGCTGTTCACGATGAGGTCCATCAAGGCCAGGTAGTCGGCGGCCCCCGGCTGTCCGCCGACGGCGTTGGCGCAGACGACGACCTTTGTCCCCGTCTTCCCGGCCACCAGGTCGGCGGCCTTGCGCTGGTAAAACGGCTCAAGGAGGATGAGCTTGACGCCGCTGCTCTTGACCAGGTCGACGATGGCGGCCAGATGGGCCGGGCTGGGCGGGATGCCGGGCTTGGGTTCCAGCTCGCCCGCCACTGACAGGCCGAACCGGTTCGCGAAGTAGACCCAGCTCCTGTGTTCGGTGACGATGCTCTGTCCGGCCAGCGGCAGGAGCCTGCCCTGCCAGCCTCCCAGCTTGTCGCGGAGCTTGTTGTCATCCAGGTAGCGGCTCAACTGGCGCCGGAGTTGAAGCGCCCAGAGCTTGTCGCCGCCCACCTTTGCGACGAGCGGCCCGCCGAACATCCGCTCATCCAGGGCCGTCTGGAAGGCCCGGCAGTTCCCGGCAAAGGCCTCAGCGTGGGCGGGCGCCAGCTCGGCGAGCCGGTCCGAGATCGTCTTGGCCATGATCCTGCCGTTGAGCGGGTCGAGCCAGTAGTGCGGATTGCCCTGTGGGTGGATGTCGCCCAAGTCCCGGGTCACTTTGGCTGTGGGCACTTCCAGACGGAGTACGCCTGCCGAGGCGTCGAGGTGGCCCTTGGACCCGACCCGGATCCTCGGATTGCGGGAACCGTCAATGATCAATTCCTCGTAGCCGATCTCCAGCTCCAGGCCGATGCGGATCCACAGGTCTGCCTTGCGGGCCAGCATCATGTAGCTGGGTTTGGCCTGAACGAAGTGGGGGTCTTCGTACCCACAGGCCAGGCTGGTGACGCTGACGTGGTCGCCGCCCACCGATTCGGTGATTGATTTCAGGTCCGGGGTGGTGGTCACCACGGTGAGCCTCTCGGCGCCAAGCGAAGGGCCGGTCGAGGCGATGGCGGCTGACACGATGGCTGCGACGAGGGGCGCGATGTTCCGGTGTCTCATGTGCGATCTCCTCTCAGTACTTGTGGGCCCGGTGCGGGCCAAGGCCAAAGCTCAGTTGCAGGAAGACCTGTTGGTCGCTGTCTTGCCCGCAGACCTCGAAGTTCCGTTGGCTGTACTGGTATCCCAGGCGCCAGAGGCAGTACTCGCTCTGGAAGAACGTCAGATAGGCGCTCCAGGCGTGTTCGCGCCGGCCGGCGTCATCGGGTGTCTGCGAACAGTCGTACCGTCCGCCAACCGCCCACCGCCGGGCGAACTGGTACTCCAGGGCGGTGAACATGCCCCAGGAGCACACGCGGTCGGCCTCCAGTTCCTTCTGTGCGGCCAGCAACTCCGTCTGCCACTGGAACGACTTGTGCAGCCCCTCCCGCGGCGGGCGCCACTTGTAGGTCACGTCGAGCCCCTCGACCCACGTGCGTTGCCCCCCATGCCCCGCGTTGTTAGGGGCCGTGGCCGCACTGATGCCGACCTCGAACGAGGAACTGGGGCTTAGGTCCCAGAACGTCTTGAGGTGGGCCAGGTGGACGAAATCGTCGGCTTCCTCACCGGCGAACAGGGCGTCGCCATCGTTGTTGAACGTCTCGTAAGTCAGCTCGATGTACTTGTTCCACGGGTTGGGCACCAGCCAACTGAGCGAGAGGCCCTCCCCGCTCATCCCTTCCTCGCCGAAGTAGTTGCGGATCATCAGCGGATACTCCACCCACGGCAGGGCGTGGAGGTGCTGGGGGTTGGCCTTGCCGAAGGCGGCCTTGAACTTGCCCACCTTCGCCTGAAGGTCGTGGGGCAAAGACAGGGTCGTCACGTAGGCCTCCTCGATGTGCAGCTCGTATTCGCCCCCGTGCGAGTGGGCCTCTTCCTCATCGTGTTCGTGATGCTCGTGGGCGCGGTGGATTCCCAGGAACACGTCGGCCCGCAGATATGGGTCCACGGTGCCGGACAGGCCGAGCTCCACCTCGCGCACCAGCCACTTGTCGTCGAGATGGCCGCCTTCCCGGCTGTCGTAGTGGCCGACGAAATCGCCGATCACGCTGAGATCGGGGTTGAAGGTCTGGATTGCCCGCCCCATCTCCAGCCACGTCGCCTTTTCCGTGCGGGCCCTGACATCCTCCCGCATCTGGCGCATCACGCCATCCAACTCGTCCCGGCCTTCGGACGCGGGCCTTGTGACAGGCGAGCCGATCGCCGGCGTCCGTGCCGACAACTCCTCTATCCTCCCCTGGAGTGCCATCATCTGCTCCTGATGCAGGCGGCGTTGCTCAACCATCTGCCTCCGCAGCTCCTGCACTTCCGCTTTCAGTGCCGCCACGTCGTCGGGCGGTGCCGCCATCTGCTGTGCCCGCGCGGACGGCCCCCAGAACAGGCCCACCGCGCACGCGCATAAAATGATCAGTCTTCTCATGGGTCTTTCTCCCTGCACGAACACTCCGCGAATCCCGGCGCCCGCCTGGGCGCGGGGACGTCGTCGAACCGGGGATCCCGCCCTTCGGGCGGGCCGCAGACACGAACCGCTATAGGAGAAAGGCGGGAGGAGCGCGAGCGTCAGAGATGCCCATCGAGGACCTTGCCGGCACGAGTTCGTTCGCCGGCGGGCAAACTTGCGTGGGGTTGTCCGGCCCTCCGGGCGGAGATCCCGAGGCGAAGACGTGGCAGGAACACGTCGCCAGGAACTCGCACACCGGGCAGCCGTGATGATCTCCCGATTCGGCAGCGATCACGGGCAGGCCATGGTGCGCCTGGCGACATTCCGGGGCGCGATTCTGCTTCGGCCCGGCGCAGCCGTGCAGCAGGAAGTGAGCGGGGTGCAGACCGATCCCGACGAACACGACCCACGAGGCCGCCAGGAAGGGATGCGGCCTCGACAGCGCCCGTTGCCTGCGGACCATGGTCAAGCCCAGTTCATTCGGCCAGCGACACGCCCATCCATCTAGCCTCGCAAGCCCTGTCTGTCAAGAGCCAAACCGCGTTCCGCCAGTTCGAGCCCGGAGGCCGGCGAGCGCCGCTCGGGCGAGCGGACGTACCCCGACGCCGTGGGGCTGCACGGCCCCGGCGGGCTGTCGTACAAGCTCGACGGGCAGTACGCGACGTTCGTGAGCACGGTGGCGGCTGGCGAGGAACAGGAGATAATCCGAAGAAAGGTGTCGGAAGTTTTGGGGACATGATATTCAACTGCTGCGGCTGCGGGGGGCAGGCACACGGAC